>CAZZLE010000298.1:0-3981 GCA_964654595.1 uncultured archaeon
GGTTATATACCCGTTATCGCTTCAAGGCTTGAAAATTTAACAATTCTGAAAATGGAGGCTGAAAAGGAACTCCTCAAACTGCAGATTACAGTGGTAAACAGGCAGAAATTCTATTCAGATATAAGATATTTTGAGGAGGCAGAGTGTGCGGATCAGAAGAAGCTGAAGGAGGCAAAGATGCTTTACAATGCCGAAAAATACATAGAGGCTGAGGAGCTGATGAAGGACATAGAGAATGCAGTTGAGGAGTGTTACGTGAGCAGCAGGATGGAGACATACAGAGCCAGAATTTACGAGCTGAAATCTCTGCTCACCGAAATCATCAGAGACCTCATCCTCATTCAGTACCGGCTTGAAAAAAACAGGATTGAGAACTACGAGGATGTTAAGGCCAGATACGATGAACTGCAGAAAAAATTCAGCAGCATTGATGAAGAGATGGATGAACTGGAAATTCTTGTCAGAGAGGGAAAGTTCACAGCAGCTGATACCAGAATAGTCCAGATTGAGAGCTCTCTTTCCTCACTGAAGCAGGAAGTTGAGGAGTTTAAAAAATCAATCAGGGAGAAAAGTCTGATTGAGGCTGATTTAATAATAATCGCTGTTATAAGTTTGATAGCGATAGCAGCAGCCTTGATTGCAATCTCAAGAAGAAGAAAGGACAAATGGTAGCTTAAGGCGATCCGGCTATAACCTGATCAATCATTTCTTTTGGAAATAAGCCATTCTCAACAACACCGGTTATGAGCTTTATATCTCTTTCAACCCTCTCAACTCTTTCATCCTCCAGAACACCAAAGTCGCAGTCCAGTATGAAATTCCCGCTGTCAGTGATAACTGGTCCAACCTTTCCCTTTCCATGCCTAAGCCTGATTTCGGCTCCGATCTCTTTCAGCTTTCTTGAAACATAACCGTAGGCAAAGGGAATAACCTCAACGGGAACGGGCATTGAAAGTTTCTCAACCAGCTTGCTCTCATCCACGATTATTACAACTTTCTTGCTTGCCTTTGCAACTATTTTTTCCCTCGTCATGGCTCCCCCGCCACCTTTTATGCAGTTCATCTTTGCATCAACCTGATCAGCACCATCGATGCACAGTTCCGGTTCATGTTCGACCAGATCAACTATTTTTATTCCATTTCTGATTGCTGCATAGTAGGACTGGTAAGAGGTTGGAACACCGTAAACTTCAATTTTCTCCTCTCTAATTCTTTTCCCGAGCAGATCCAGAAAAATTTCCACTGTTGAACCGCTACCAATACCCAGAACCATCCCGTCTTTAACAAGCTCCAAAGCGAGCTTTGCGGCGTTATACTTCCCATTCGAGACCATCAAACCACCTTTTTACATTCCCAAAATCAACTCTTGCTGTCAGGTCGATTGAAAGAGGGGTTACCGATACATATCCGAGCCTCAAAGCGTGGATGTCTGTTCCTTCTTCAGCATCCTCAATTTCATTTCCATGTATCCAGTAGTATTCTCTTCCCCTTGGATCAAGCCTTTTCTCCACGCTAACCAGATACATTCTTCTTGCCAGCCTCGTTACAGCCATTTTACCGTTCGGCTTTGATGGAACGTTAACGTTCAGCAAATCAACACCCTCAGGCAGTCCTTTTTCGAGCATGAACTTCGAGATGTCCTTCAGAACTCTGGATGCGAAGCTGAAGTCAGCCCTGCTTGTAAGTTCGAACTTGCTCACATCTGGCATTTGCAGTGATATTGCAATTGTTTTGCTTCCGTGGGTTGCTGCCTCTAAAGCTGCACCGACAGTTCCTGAGGTTGTTGCAGCTTCAGTGGAGAGGTTTTCACCCAGATTTATCCCGCTAACCGTTAGGTCAGGGATATCACCAATTATTTCATACATCCCGATTATAACCGAATCTGTTGGTGTGCCATCTACAGCGTATATCTTCATTCCGTTGACCTTCAGCTCCGACACCCTTATTGGCTCCATTATCGAAAGGCTTCTGCCCACCCCGCTCCTCTGCACAGCCGGAGCCACGACAAAAACTTTTCCAAGCTCTTTCAAAGCCTCATAAGCAGCCCTTAACCCTGCTGAGTAAAGCCCGTCGTCGTTGGTGAGCAGGATTTTCATATCTCCTTCTCGATGCTGTCAATGTAAAGGGCTATCTCGTTTACTGTTTCTGGCTCAAGTTCCCTTTCAATTTTAACACCCTTGCTTTCTGCAAATTCTTTCAGTCTTTCGAAGTGAATCGAGAGCTGAGAAACCACGTATGTCTTGAGGAGGTAGAAGTTTTTCTGAACCTCCTCTCTCTCAGCCCTTCCAATTTTGTAGAGGATGATAGCAATGTAAGATTTTGCCTTAAGTGCCCATAAAATTTTAACACCCTCGATTTCTGCAAATTCTGTCAGTCTTGCGAAGTGAAACGAGAGCTGATAAATCACGTATGTCTTTAGGAGGTAGAAGTTTCTCCGAACCTCCTCTCTCTCAGCCCTTCCACTTCTGTAGAGGTTGATTATTTCCTCGCAGTCCTTTTTGAACATCTCCAGGATGTTTTCCTGCTCAAGAAGCTCGTTCACGTCTTCGATGCTCCTTTCCCCTCTTAGAATTTCTCCTATTCTGTCAAGAAACGTGTTGATGTAAAGCATCAAAAAGAGTGTTGGTAAGGCCTATAAATCGGTTGCGATAATGGTTAAATGATGAAAGAGATTGAGCGAAAATGTCTTCAGGCTTTAATCAGCATAGTCCAGAGCATTTATGACCAGATGAAAGCTGGACAGGTTCCTGAGCTTCATATTGCCACGAGAACCAAGCAAAACATTGAGTTTAATGAGGAGAGCGAGGTTTGGGTTTACGGTGACAGGAAATCCATAAGGTCCGCAAAAACAGTTAAAGGAGCTTACAGAATTCTGAAGATGACCTACGTTATTGGCTTTCTAAAGGAGCAGCTGAATCTCAACAAGTCATCAACCCTTAGAGAACTTTACTACATATCCGAAGGCTGGGGTGCGGCAAAGTTTGAGGAACAGGCAGAAAGTGACAGGCTTGTTGAGGATCTGGAAATCCTCACAAACTTTCAGAGGGAGCATTTCCACATCCGACCTGAAGAAGACGGAGCAACGGTTATAGGACCGCTGAGGGTTAGAGAGGAGACGAGGAGGGGTGTCAGGGAGATACACTGTCAGGATGATGTTGGTGAGGGTGGATATCAGATTCCTGTCAACGTTGACAAAATCGAGTTTATTGATCATGATGCGAAATTCGTAATAGCCATAGAGACTGGTGGTATGAGGGACAGGCTTGTTGAGAATGGATTTGATGAGAAGTACAACGCAATAATAGTCCACCTGAAGGGACAGCCAGCTCGCAGCACCCGCAGACTTCTGAGGAGGCTTAACACCGAGTTAAATTTGCCTGTGGTGGTTTTTACCGATGGCGACCCCTGGAGCTACAGAATTTTTGCGAGTGTTGCTTACGGTAGCATAAAGTCCGCACACCTCTCAGAGTATCTCGCAACTCCAGCGGCACAGTTTGTGGGGATAAGGCCGAGTGATATTGTTAAATACGATTTACCGGCAGACAAGCTGACGGATGATGATATTAAGGCATTGAACGCCATACTGACCGATCCTCGATTTGATTCAGAGTTCTGGAAAAAGGAGGTCAACCTGCAGCTTGAGATAAATAAGAAATCCGAACAGCAGGCTTTGGCCAAGTACGGGCTTGACTACGTTACGGATGTCTACTTACCTGAAAGACTTGCCGAGCTGGGTGTGATTTAAGTTGGGTTGAGATACAAAAATAACAGCCTAATTCGACACCAAGCCGCCGGCGGGATTTGAACCCGCGACCTGGTGATTACAAGTCACCCGCTCTGCCAGCTAAGCCACGGCGGCTCATCAGCCTTTAAACCGCTGGTATTAAAAATTTTGCTAATCCCTGCTTGCTGCTCTTTTCAACCTTTCAACACCATTTATCTCGTCAATTATCCTTGCAACGGTTTTTGGCACAAGCTCCC
>CAZZLE010000299.1:0-2391 GCA_964654595.1 uncultured archaeon
GTGCTTCCAGTGAGTCTTTTTGTCCCTGTATGAAATTTCAAGCTGCTTTAGAAGGCCCTTTGCAGCTGTTGGCATTTTTATATCCTTACCTTCAGCGACAGCTTTTTCCATCATCTCTGCTGTCTTCTTGATTTCTTTTACGAAACTTGGCCAAGGCCCTTTCTCTAATTCATCAAGCAAAGGAGTTTCTGACATTCGTTCACCTCCTGTAATTGCAGTTTCCTCTCTTTTAGGCAATATATAAGAATTTCGAAATTTACGTCTTCTGGTTTAAGTTAGCCTAAAAATATTCACGGAGAAGTTTTTTAACCTTCTCCTCACCGCCCTATGTGGGTGGAAAAGTTTACATAGTTGGGGCGGGTCCCGGAAACTTTGAGCTTTTAACTCTGAAAGCCTACAGATTGCTCAAAGAAGCAGACGTTATTCTTTACGATCGTCTTGTTGGAGAAGAGATTGAATCATATCTCAAAACTCTTGATAAAGAAATTGTTTACGTTGGTAAGGAGAGAGGAGAGAAGGGAGAAAGAAGACAGGAGGAAATCAACAGGCTGATGAAGAAGTACTGCGAGGAAGGTAAAAAGGTTGTGAGATTAAAAGGTGGAGACCCGGGTATTTTTGGCAGGATGGCAGAAGAAATAGAATTTTTAGCGGAAAACAACATACCATTCGAGGTCGTTCCTGGAGTAAGCTCCGTTAACGGTGCTCCTGTTAGCTCGGGTATACCCCTGACGCATCCAGAAAAATCCTACGGGTTTCTTGTGGTGAGTGGAAGAGATTCCGGCAGGATTAAGGAGCTGCATCAGAACGGAACTCTGGTCATATTAATGGGAGGCTGTACAGCAAGGGAAGTGGCCAAAAATCTGATAGAGTCTGGAATCAGTGCTGACAGAGATGTTGCGGTAATCGAGAAGGGGAGCATGAAAGACCAGAGGGTAACCCTCACAAAGCTCGGAGAACTTGCAGAAAAGGACTTCAATTTTGAGAGTCCTGCTTTAATTGTTGTGGGAGATGTGGCAGTTTTTGCAAGGCTTTACAGAAATGAGGACAGAAAAATATAATTGACCTGAGGTTAAGAAAAGGCAGATGGTAAGGAGAGCCAAGTTGATTAATGACGTGGTGGAGCTAATTCCTATATTCCATCTCCTTTCAACGGAAACCTACAGGAAGGTTTACAATGCACTTCTTGATGGTTGGTATACAACTAAAGAGCTCGAGGAGATGATAGGTGAGGGATACAGGGATGCACTCAGGATTCTTAAAAATGCAGGAATGCTTGAGGCGAAGTGGAGAATGCCTTCAGATCCGGGAGGAAAACCTGAGAAGGAGTATCATGTGAGCTATACACATGTGAGTGCTAACTTCTACATCTCGCTGAAGGATCTCAACAAGGTTCTTGATGTTGTTTTCATGAGTGATGATGAGCTTGAAGAATATGTCGGGGGGATTCTCAGGGAAATTGAAATGGGAAGAACCTCTGTAAGCTATATCGCCAAAGACCTTAATCTCGATCCGCTATTTCTGAGGGCTTTAGCCAAACGATCCCTGAAGCTGAACTTGAAGGGACAGATTATTGAACTCGCAAAGGATGAGGAGATATAGCATTAAAGAAATCCTGAACAGGTTTAAGTGGCATCCCGGACTTGATTTTTCAAAGGTCAAAATTCTATATATAGACAGACCTAAGGGTTATGGAGAGATAAGCGGCGATGAAATAGAAGATATTGGTCACATGTTCCTCTACCTCAGAAGCGGTAATGTTATTCCACATCACAGAATTGTGGAGATAAGGTATGGAGATGAGGTTGTATGGAAAAAATCGTGATATGTGTTTTGCATCTCCCTCCCCTTCCAGGGTCTCCCGAACACAGAGACTGGGATGAGGTTATTGATAAAACCCTTAAAGATGCCAGAGCGATAGAAGAAGGGGGTGCTGATGCCTTAATACTTGAAAACTACGGTGACAGACCTTTTTTAAAAGAGGTTGGAAAGGAAACTGTTGCAGCAATGACAGCCTTAGCATGTGAGGTAAAAAGGGAGGTGTCAATCGGTCTGGGAATAAATGTGCTGAGAAACGATGCCATGGCAGCTCTTGCCATTGCAAAAGCCGTAAAGGCCGATTTTATCAGGGTCAATCAGCTTTACTTCACCTCAATTGCTCCGGAAGGTTTGCTTGATGGAAAAGCCGGAGAATTGATGAGATACAAGAGGTTTATCGACTGCAGAGCTATGATTTTCGCAGATATAGCAGTGAAGCATGCCGTGCATGTTGCCAGCATTGAGGATTACTGCATCAACGCTGAAAGAAGCCTTGCAGACGCTTTAGTTGTTACGGGTGTGGCTACCGGCAGGGAGGTAAATTTAAATGAGCTAAAAAAAGTTAAGAAATCTGTA
>CAZZLE010000300.1:0-3561 GCA_964654595.1 uncultured archaeon
TATTCGTGTCAAGAATAACCTTGAGCCCTGTTTCATTCTCAATGAATTTTATGTTCTCCCTTATCACCTCCCACTCGTTGATTGCTGTAAGCTTCTTTCTGTCTTTAAAGACCTTCTTCACAAAATTGGAAACTTTTTTGCCCATCCATCTTAGCTCTTCATCCTGCATCAGAATTTTCATCGCCTGGCTCATATCCTTGCTCTCCGCTATCACCTTTGCGGCCTTGAACTTCCACTCCTCTGCGGGGGAGATGTAAACCTCCCTTGCATCGCTTACGAACTTTTTGATTTCCTGGATATCCTCCACAAGGTTTCTCAGGTATTCCTCAATCATCTCAGCTTCCTCATCAATTCTGCTTTCTTCGTATTCAGGATACCTCTCAAGGCTGACATAGCTGCTGTGCTTTAGATGCCACAGCTCCTCGCAGATGTGCGGGGTGAACGGGGCAAGCAGCTTAATCCAGTCGTCAAGGATAACAACGAGATTTTCTCCACCTCTTCTCAGGTACCACCTCACGTCGTTCATCAGCTCAAAAAAGGCTGCATTGACAGCTCTTCTTGTTTGAAGATTTTCCATGGCTTCTCTAACGTTTTTAATCGCTCTCTGCATTCTGCTGATAAGCCAGCGGTCGAGGGTTGTTAATTCCTTCTCCTCTTTCAGGTAGTTCTCCTTAACAAGATTGTAAAACCTTTTCAGATGATTTGCGAGTCCCTCGACCTCCCTGCTCCTCCAGTCCGCATCGCTGTCGTACTCTGCAGCATGCAGGATGTACATCCTTGTAACGTCCGCTCCATACTGCATTACAGCCCTTTTCATTGTTAGGAGCGGTCCTTTACTTTTGCTCATTTTTCTTCCCTCAAGGCTCACGTAACCATTTACCGCAATGGCTCCGGGCCATTTGTCCGGGGGAAAAATTGCGATGTGGTGGAAAAGGAAGAACAGAAGGTGGTTTGCAACCAGGTCCTTTCCACTGCTTCTCAGGTCGACAGGATACCAGTATTCGAACTCCTGTCTTATCCTCTCAACCAGCTCCGCCTCAAGTTTTGAGGATTCTGCAGCTTTCTCCAGATCTCCCTTTCCTAAGAGCACGTAATCAAAGAACTCCTGCGTCATGTTCTCGGCCTTCAGCAAGCCGGTATTAATGTACTTGGCAAGGATGTAGTATGCCATGTATATCGTCGAATCGGAGAGACTTTCAATGAGCCATTCTCTGTCCCATGGAATTCTCGTTCCGAGTCCCTTTCTTCTTGCACACGCCTTGTCTTTCAGCCACTCAATTTTATTCCTGAATTCCTCCTTATAGTAGTCAGGGATTATTCTCATGCTTTCAAGATGTCTCAGCACCCTGTCCTTCCATTCTCTGCTGGAGTAATTCAAAAACCACTGGTCTCTTACAACCTTAACGACGCATTTTGTGCCGCATCTGCAGATCACGGGTTTCTCGCTGAACTCGTAAAAAACATCACCGAGGCCGAGTTTTAAAAGGTCATCGTGAATCCTCTCCTTTGCCTCGGCAACCTTCATTCCTGCATAATCCATCGTGTTGTCCATCATTATTCCAGCATGATACTCCCTCTTGTAGAGAGTCTTTGTGGCCTTCTCCAGAAGCTCTACATCCCTCTGGCTTCTTACTCCAAGCTCTTTTATCAACTTCTCCGCCGGAACCCCATCAATGTCGGTTTTAATCAAAACAATCGGCTTTATGTTTTCAAGAATGCTTTTTTCAATTCCATACTTTGCAAGAGTGGCTTCATCGTTCTTTAAGTCTTCAATTGCGGCAAGATCATAAGGAGCATGGGCAGGAACGCTCATCACAACTCCTGTCGCGTTGTCAGTATCCACAAAATCTGCTGGAAGAATCGGTACCCTTCTGTTGACAACAGGCACAATTACGAATTTTCCGAAGTAATTGGAAGCGTCAACTTCTTCAAGCAGCCTTAATTTTTTCTCAGTGTAGGTTAGCTTCTCGTATGCTTCCTTACTCATGAACCATTTCTCCCCATCCACTTCTGCGATGACGTAGGTTGTTGGTTTCAGCCAGATATTCGTAACACCAAATACAGTTTCAGGTCTGAGAGTGGCACATGGGAATATGAGGTCTCCATCCTCAAGCTTGAACTTGATAACCGTAAAATCGACAATAGTTGCCTCCTCACCTGCAAGCAGATCATGGTCTTCAACCGGATTCTGGTCGTGGGGGCAGTATCTTACCGGATGCGTTCCCTTGACTATGAGCCCCATTTCCTTAAGCTTCCAGTACTGCCATTCAATGAACTTCTGGTATTCCTCGTCGGTGGTTGTAAAAACCCTTCTCCAGTCTATTGAGTATCCAATACTCTTCAGAGCCTGAAGCGCCTCTTTTGAGAAGTATTCCACAATTTTCTCAGGGGTTGTCAGCTGAAGCAGTTCATCAAGGGGTACATCGTGATACTTGGTGTAGACTTCGATGGTTCTCTCGTCCCTCTTTTCTATCAGCTCCGCCAATCCAATAATGGGTGTGCCCGTTACATGAAAGCCAAGGGGGAAAAGTACGTTGTAGCCATTCATTCTCATATATCTGGCAAATGCATCTCCAATTGTGAAAGTTCTCGTATGTCCGGCGTGAAGATTTCCGTTAAGGTAAGGATACGGGATTGTGAGGAAAAATTTCTTCCTGCTGTCAGGATCAGACTCAAAAATTCTGTCATTCTCCCATGCCTTTTGCCATTTCTCCTCAATTTCCCTGAAATCATTCATGAGAAGTGGCTAATAAATGGGATTAAAAATTTTGTTGGAGAATGTTAAATCAATCAATTCTGTAACCGAGCTTCTTGCAGAGTTCCCTTCTCTGGTTTTTCTCCTCATCATTCTCAATCCTTGTGACTGCAGTCCCATCAACTGCTCCCAAAACAGCCCTTCCCAGCTCTGTTTCTGCAACGATAATCTCAATGGGGTTTGCAGAGGCGACAAAAACGTTGCAAACAGCAGGATGCAGCTTGATTGTGTTGAGGATGTTTATCGGGAAAGCGTTGGAAGTGACGACTACAAAAACGTGACTTGCTGCAATTCTCTGTGCATTCTCAGCGGCAATCTTTTTGAGCTCTTCATCATTGCCCGTAACTCTTACAAGCTTTGGTGCAGCCTCGTTCATTGCCACCGCAACCTTTATTCCCGGCACGGCCGTCAGCAAAGACTTGTAAAGGTCGTCCACGGTAAAAACTGTAAAGTTTGCCTGTCCGACCACAATCTGATATCTGAGCTCCGGATTCAGTATTTCGATCTTTTCCAGCTTCATGATTTAAGTTAATCTTCTGGATTTATATTTCCTCCTCAACTCCTCTGGAGAGCAAATACACACCTGCAAAGAATGCGGCAATGCCAGCGAACGCAGCAACAACTCTGTCCAGTCCAAAATCAAATCTGCTTGCAACAAAAGGGAAGAAAAGGTAGAACAAAAGGGCAATAAAGAATGCCGTTATGAAGGCGAAATAGGCTCCCTTAATCTCTACACCCCTCTCCATTGCCCCTCTTATCGACTCCCAGTTTCCCTGAAAAATCTCCGAAACAACGTAGAGCCAGGT
>CAZZLE010000301.1:0-5927 GCA_964654595.1 uncultured archaeon
CCCGCGGTTGCTGCAACCGCCATTGACACAACAGAGATTCACAGACTAAATCTTGAACTCAAAAAGAGGGGAGATTACTTGGCCTTTGTGAACAAGATTATGAGACACGACATTGCAAATGCAATCACGGCAATAAGGGGCATTCTGGAAATCCTTAGAGAATCTGCTGAGAAGGCGGAAGAGTTAATACCAGTAGCAATCAGGCAATCCGATTACATTTTCAGGCTTATAAGGGATGCAGGAGAGCTTGAAAAGGCTCTTGAAGAACTTAAACCAGTAAATGTTGTTGAAATTGTTAAGGATGTGGTTGAGCAGTTTAAAAACGTGGAGGTGGATTTGACGGAAGAGGTGATCGTAGAAGCAAATGAAGGTCTGAGAACTGTTCTGTACAACATCCTGCAGAATGCGATGGTGCATGGAGGCGGTAAGGCCAGGGTGGAGGTTCTGGCGAATGAGAGCAGTGCGATAATAAGGGTTATTGACTACGGAAAAGGCATACCTGACGAACTCAAGGAGAAAATTTTTGAGGAAGGTTTTACAAAAGGGAACAGGACAGGACTGGGCCTTTACATTGCAAAAAAGATTATTGAAATATTTGGTGGAGAAATAAAGGTTGAGGATAACAGGCCGAGTGGTGCAATTTTTGAGATAAGAATACCAAAAATTAAAGGGGAAGGCTGAGGGCTTTTGTGGGGCAAACTTTCACGCATGCCCCGCAGTGAACACAGTTCTCTGTTCTTATTGCCACTTTTTTGTCACCATTTATATATATCGCCTCAGTTGGACATATGCTCACGCATGCCCCGCAGTGAACGCACTTCTCTTCATCCTTCTGAACCGCTTCAAGGAGCTCGATGACCTCAACTCCCTGTTCTTTCAAAACATTCTCAACCTCTCTGGCCTTTTCATCATCGACCTCTATCAGGATTTCTCCCTTTCTTGCACCCACAGATGCTCTCAGTATGTTGATCAGACTTCCAGTTTTCAGCGTGGTTCTTGATAATACAGGCTGTGTAACAGTTTTGGAGTCAAACCTGAGCAGAAGCTTCATCTTATCACCTCGCAATCAACCTGCTCAAATCTTCGCTTGTCACTATTCCCAGCACCTTTTTCCTTGAATCAACAACGGGTAAAGCAGAGATGTTGTTCGCTTCCATTTTTCTCGCTGCAACCTCCACTGGCTCGTCGGGATGCGTGTAGATAACCTTTTTCGTCATTATATCTCTGACCGCACCTTTTCTATCTTTTGCCACGGCCTTCGCAATGTCCCAGGATGTTATTATTCCCACAAGAACGTCGTTCTCAACCACCGGAAGATGATTGATTTCCCTGTCTATCATTATCCTTGCAGCTTCCTCGATGGTGGTCTCAGGTGAAATTGTGTATGCCTCAACCATGACACTCTTGACAACCTTTATTTCTCTCTGCCTCATCGGCTTGAAAATTTCTCTGGCTGGAATTCTGTCCACCGGAGCTGTAAGGAAAAACTCTCCTCTTTCAATCTGGCGTTTGAGCTCCTCCATTATCTTCTCCGCCATGTAAAAGCTTGAGAGTGGAGAAACTCTCACCTCTTCACCGTTTATCTCAACTTTTCCGCTGATGAGTTCCTCATACGTCACTTTCCTTACCAACGGCCTCTCTCTCCTCGCAACACCGAAATCAATAATCTTTGTCTCTATTTCTCTGTTACTCACTGCCGTGAATCTTGCCATGTCAGCATCAAGTATCGGAATGGGGATGCCTATACCAACAAAAAGCGTTGCACCGTAACCCGGGAAATAGGCTGCTCTCATGTATTCCGGCTTCATCTCCTTCAGGTTTCCCTTAACCATCAGAGTTCCATAGGGTGGTGAGTGCTGTGTTCCTTCACCAATAACATATCCTTTCGCCCCGCAAAGGAATATCCTTGTTCCAACACCTATGGTTCTGTATTCGGGGTCGTTGTTGAGCGGGCTGATCTCTCCTGTGCCCGCAAATGTGACGTTTCCGAAATTCGGAAGGAGAGTTCCCATGTAAGTTCTCAGCAACCTGTCTGAACTGTTTGTTGCTGCATTGTATCTCTGATATGCGTTTCTCGGATTGAGCATGATCGCCTGATTAACATCCTCCAGAGATATTTCAGTAACGATCTCTTTTCTCGGATAGCAGTCAGTTCCGTAGGCAGTTGCCTTTAGCTCAACTTCTCTGCCTCTAACAAGCTCCTCTATGACATGCCCTCCTCCATATTCTTCAACGGTTTCTGAGAGCTGGGTGACTCCGAGATAGGCATCAACTGCTGCAACGCCAGTGTAGGCTTCAACATCGTTCATCCATACTCTCTGCATTTTTATTGGAGGATCAGAATGGCCAAAATTGAAAAAAGCACCGCTTGAACACATTGCCCCGAATGTTCCGGTTGTAACGACATCAACTTCCTTCGCAGCCATCTCTGCTCCAAGCTCCTTCACGATCTCCTTCATCTCAGCAGCTGTTACGACAACAGCACTCCCTTCCCTGATTTTCCGGTTTATCTCCTCAATCGTTTTGACCATGAACCCAGAAGCACGCTGATGTATATAAATCTTTGTAATGTTGTAGGTTCGTTATATTACCTGTAGTAATGTTTGAGAAGAAAAAAAGAGAATTATTTTTCGATGCCGTAAAAATCGTACCATCCTCCTCTGCTGCCGGGTTTCCTTCCAATGTAGCCGGAGAGAACAAGCTTTTTCAGAGTTATTGGAGCGGCATAGTGACTTTCCTTTGTTTCTTCATACATGTACTCAGCAATGTGCAGAACTGTATCAAGGCCGATTAAGTCCATCAGCTCAAAAGGTCCCATCGGGAAGCCGAAGGCAAGCTTGCACATCTCGTCAATCTCCTTTATTCCCCCAATTCCCAGCTCGAATAACCTTATGGCCTCGACAAGCCATGAATTGATGAACCTCGTTGTGAAGAATCCTGGCCCGTCACCGGCCTCAATGGGTATTTTACCCATCTTCTTTGAAAGCTCCACGGTGAGGTTGAATGTCTCATCGCTCGTCAAAGCGCCCCTTACGATCTCAATCAGCTTCATCACAGGAGCTGGATTGAACCAGTGCATGCCAATAAACTTGTCTTTCCTTTCAACAGCAGTTGCAAGATCCGAAATCATTATTGCAGATGTGTTGGAGGCTATGATTGTCTCAGGTTTGCATATTCTGTCGAGTTCTGCAAATATCTTCTTTTTGAGGTTTGCATTCTCAGTCACAGCCTCAATGATGAAATCTGCATCTTTCAGGGCATCAAGAGATGTTGAGGTTTTTATTCTCTCCATAACTGCCTTTGCCTCATCTTCAGTCATCTTCCCCTTCTCAACCAGCCTCTTCAGACCGAAAGGTCCCGACTCAATGAGCTCCATGGCCTTTTTCAGCACCTCCTCACTCACATCAACCATCACAACCTCGTATCCAGTCCTTGCAGCCACCTGGGCAATTCCGTGCCCCATAACTCCTGCACCAACAACACCTATAACTTTAATATCCTCCAGCTTCATTCAATCACCTCCCTCAACAAACTTCCAGAAATCTGGCTTTCTCTTCTCCATGAAAGCGTTTCTACCCTCCATCGACTCTTCAGTGCCATAATAGAGACTCAGCCCCCCAACTCCAAGCTCAGTGATGCCAGCCAATCCTTCAGTGTCGGCAAGGAAAGCATACTTCAGCATCTTCAGCGCTGTGGGGCTCTTCTCAAGCAGTTCGTTGCACCACTTTTCCACCTCCTCATCAAGCTTTTCATGAGGAACCACAGCATTAACGAGCCCCATTCTGTATGCCTCCTCAGCAGAATAAAGCCTGCAAAGGAACCAGATCTCCTTTGCCCTCTTCATCCCCACGTTTCTCCAAAGCTCTCCGGTCCCGAATCCCGGATCGAAGCTGCCAACTCTCGGCCCGGCCTGGCCAAACTTTGCCTTTTCTGAGGCTATTGATAAATCGCAGTTAACCTGCCACACATGCCCTCCGCCAACAGCATAACCGTTAACCCTCGCTATCACAGGCTTTGGAATGTGCCTGATAAGAAAAGTAACTATCTGCCATCCTACTTCAAGAGGCAATGCAGCAATTGTTCCCCTCAATTCCTCGCTGCTGTATCTGTAACCTCCCAGATCTCTGATAGATTGATCTCCACCAACGCAGAACGCTTTATCTCCCGCACCTGTAAAAACAACAACTCCAATCCTTCTGTCAGTCCAGGCATCGATGAATGCCTTGCTGATCTCATAAACCGTTACAGGGGTGCAGGCATTCAGCTTTTCGGGGCGGTTTATTGTTATCCTTGCCACCCTGTCCTCCTTCTCGTAGATAATGTCCTGAAATCTCAAAAGGTACACCTCCGGGCAAAAGGAAAATATACTGTAAAATACTTAAAATTTTTTATCCGCCACGGCAACCATGTGTCTCAGCACTCTCACAGCCCTTTCAGGAGTTGGATAAACAGGAACGCCGCTCCTTTCAATTTCAATTCTTGCCTTCCTCAGTTCTTCTATATCATCTTTCATGTTGAAGAGTAAAGGCTTTCTGAATTCCCTGGTCCAGGAAAAGTCGACACCCAGCTTTATGAGGCTGGGAATGAAGACACCCGCAACAATAGCGTCGATGTTCTCATCCTCGTTGAATATTCTCAGAACCTCATTGAAAACCTCATCTCCACTCTTTTCTGCAATCGGATACAGATCAAGCGGGTTGTTGATGCTGTGCCACTCAGGAGCGAGTTCGTAGAGCTTCTCAAGCGTTTCCTCAGAGTACTTTGCAAGCTTCAAACCATTCTCAACCACAGCATCAGCTGACATGACACACTCAGCCCCCGAAGGCTGAATCACTCCAACTCTCGAACCTCTGGGCAGGGGCTGAAGGGCAAACCCCTTGGCCACATCCACAAGTTCCTCAAAGTCGTAAACCTTCGCCACCCCCGCCTGTCTGCAGGCAGCTTCAAAAATCTCTTCGCTTGTGGATATTGATGCTGTATGGCTAAGAGCACTTCTTTTTCCAGCCTCGGTTCTTCCCGACTTTAGAACTACAATGGGCTTTTTTGCAGCTTTCATGAGTTCGTAAAACTTTCTCCCATTCGTGAAACCTTCGAGATATACCGCAACAACTTTTGTTTTATGATCATTCAGCAAATAATTCAGCGCCTCCACCTCCCCAACATCAGCCTTGTTGCCTATGGCCAAAATTCTGCTAAATCCAACATGCCAGAGTGGCAGCAGCATGAAGTTAGCCACAGCACCGCTCTGAGCCAGAAGACCAATCCCTCCTCCACCAAGTTTCCTCAAAATTGAAAAGAATGACGTGAGGCCGGATTCAGGGTCAAGAATCCCCATCGTGTTTGGGCCGATTATCCTTATACCGCTTTTTCTTGCTATTTCCACAATCTGCCTCTCAAGCTCCTTTCCCTGCTCCCAGCCTTCGGCAAACCCTCCGCTTAACACCACAATTCCTTTAACACCCTTTTCCGCACACTCCTCAAAAACTTTTATCGCGTTCTTAGATGGGATGGCTATTACTGCAATGTCTACCCTGTCGGGAATTGCACTTACGGAAGGATAGCACTTAAAGCCCAAAATCTCGTCCGCATTGGGATTGACAGGATACACTTTTCCCTTATATCCCAGATTTTTGAGATTGTTCAGAACCATTCCACCGGGCTTGAGGAGATTCCTCGAAGCACCTACAACAGCCACACTTTCAGCATTGAAGAAGAAGCTTATGTCCCCAACTTCAGCATCAAACCTCTTCCTCTCCCCAACAACTATCCTGGCATCAGCTACAGCAAGTCCCTTCTCGTAGACAAAAACGGGATTGAGATCCATCTCAACTATGCTTTCCCTCTCAACAATCTCGTTAAGCTTTAAGAGCAGATCAACAACAGCCCCGACATCCCCTTTCATCCCTCTGTAGCCTTCAAGAAGTCTG
>CAZZLE010000302.1:0-8224 GCA_964654595.1 uncultured archaeon
ACATTTTTGCCCCGAAATCTTCAGCAATTCTTGGTAACGCAACATTCAGAACGCTAACATCCAGAAGAACCATGAATAAACCAGCACTCACGGGTAGAAAGGCTATCCATGCTTTTAAAACGCTGGAGTCTTTCATTAGACTCCCTGAAAATTTAACTATTTAAAACTTATCTGAAAATGTGCCTTCCCTCAACATCCATCCTGACAAGGGGTTTTGAAAGGTGACGCCTCGCAGCTGGAGGAACTTCGTAAAATCCGGGCTCAATACTTCTCTCCACTTTCTCCCTGACTTTTTCCCTCGCTTTGGTCTTGCATTTCCTGCATCTGAATCCCTGATTCTTTCCTGCTGATTCCATTCTCCTCCCGCAACTCGGACAGATCGGATTTTTCTCCACGTAGATTTCAGCAATCTCAACAACTTTCAGCTTTTCAAGGTTTATCGTGTCCTTCTTCATTGAACCGTACACCTCCACAACGTCGCCGGGTTTTAGCATTCTAACGATGTTGCGGAACTGCTTTGTTGGCTCAAAGGCCGCGCACTTAAGGTTACCGAACTTGGTTTCAATTTCGAAGAAGACATGACCGCCTTCAATATCATACGGCTCATCCACAACCCTCCCCGTTATCCTGTAGGAGCGGTAATTTTCAATTCTCTCCAGATTATCAGCATCAATCAGATGCATATCAGTTGCGTGGTTTGTTATGAAAATCATTCTCTTCTCTGCGGGCTCAGTTCTAACAATTGACGCTGCCTTGTGCAGGGCATTAACATTTTCCCCCCTGATTCCATACAGAACCGGACACGGAGTGCCGGGAACGCAAACAACAACATCGTTGCACCAGTCAACATTGTCGAATGTCTCAGGATAGAGCTCAAAATCCATATCAAAG
Source organism: uncultured archaeon (assembly GCA_964654595.1). Lineage (GTDB taxonomy): Archaea > Halobacteriota > Archaeoglobi > Archaeoglobales > Archaeoglobaceae > Archaeoglobus. The sequence continues at coordinate 892 of CAZZLE010000302.1, forward strand.
AAGCTCTCCTTGTCATATTCTCTCTCAGTTCCAAATCTCTCAGGATACCTGTAGGCAATCAGCTCAAGCGTGAAGTCGTTTAACTCAGCCCCGACAGAAGCAAGAGCGCCGATGAGACCTCTGCCCTTCTTGTATTTAATGTGAGGTATCAGGGGTTTTCCGATGATAAAAAGAGCTTCATCAAGTGTCACAACATCCTTTATGACCCTATCCGCAAACGGTTTAAGTTTAACTGCAAGCTCTTCATCAACAAAAACGGCTCCTGGATTAGTATTTACGTCATCAAGCATTGCATGTTCCAGTATAATTTCATTAACAACATCCACAAGTTCGCCGAGATCTTCAACTTCAGCAAGAAAGCTAACAGCCCCGTTCCCCCTCGTTTTATACGGTATTGTGGGATTCAATCTTACAAGCCTTGGAAACCCTATTACCTTCCCCACTTCTTCCTCTATTCTCTCCATTGCAAGAACTGCAAGATAAGTCGTGCACATTCCCTTACTGCTGTCAGTGTCGTCAATTCCTACCCAGACTCTCATTCAATCTCGCTACCATTGCTGCGATATAATCTGATTTTGTTCTCTCTATGCTCATTCTTCCCACATCGAGTTTCTTCCTTAAACCCGGAACAAGCTTTTCGGGAAAGCTCGTGAATTCCATCAGGCGCTCGTATATTTTTTCCATCATCTCCAGCATCCTGTGGGCTGTTTGAAAATCACCCTCAATGAGTTTTGTAAGCGCATATCGCCTCAGCTCCCCAACAGCATCTGCCAGGCCATTCAAAAACGCTGAAGGCGTGACCTCAAGCTCAACATCAAGAGTGAACTCTCCAGATATCGCTTTTTTTAACGCAACCGCCTCAACCAACTCCTGCATGGCATCGTTGCATAGGTAAAAGTAGATTTCCGGATATCTGCGATAGCTGTTCACCTTTTCTAAAAGTTCATGAGCCCTTTTAAGCTCTATTTCAGCTTCCTCAATTTTTCCTGAATGAATCAGGGCTATTGACTTAGCAGAGTGAATTCTCATCTCTCTCAATATCTTAAGCAATTCTTCCCTTGCCAATTCTAATTCCTCAAGTCTTTTCATACATTCTTCAAGATTCATTTTTGTCAACAATGGAATATGATTGGCTCGGTTTATTTAAATTTATTTGAATCACTCAGGAAAGTGTCCATAAAACCTGATGGTGAAGGGAAAAAAGAGTTCAGAAATTTTTAAATTGTAGATTGATGATCCTGCAGGGTTTCTGTGTTTCAATTCTGTAATGTTTCTAAAAATCTCTATCTTAAAATCCTCTTTGTAGTTATAAAAACCTTCCTGAATTAATGTGGATTCGTCTACAGCAATAACTGCAGTGCAGGCGGCCTTCCATAATACTATCTCTACAAAAAGTTCATTGCTAGCGGATGACTCAAGTAAAGATGCTGCATGGTACAACATGAGTTTTGAAGCTTCAATCTCTGCTGAAATTTCTCCGAGCTTCTCAAAGCAGTGGCAGTAATTGAATTCTTCATATCCTGCTCTTCTTAATTCCTTCAAGTAATTCAACACGGTTTTGAGGGCACACTTAGCTGTACCCACACATCGTGCAGCAAGAAGCAGATTGAGAAGAGGTCGGATGTCTGATACTACATTATTAATAATTTTTTTTATTCTAAGTTCTGTAAGTTCGGGAGTGTAGTATCTCTCCTCAGCAAGAAAGAGTAAAACTGTATCGTCCGCCATAATGTATCTTTCGTAAGTAAAATCTGTAACAATCTTTTCCTGCTGAAATGCAAGAGATCCAAATTCACCAAAAATATGCTGGGAAACTGTGAAATAAAGCATAGGAACACCAAAATTAGGATTTGCCGAAAAAACGCCTTCAAATACAGCTGCAATTTCAGCAGGAGATAGAATATCCAAATTAAAGTATCCTAGTTCAAACCCTTTCTTCCAAGCTTTCAACAAATCCCGGTCGTATTCTTTTTTAGCGAATTCGCTAGTAGCCTTCACTATCTCACGAACCTCATTATACTGCATTGTTCACCTCCGAGATGTACTCAGCTGTCCTGGTTGCAAAGGCCATAATCGAAATCATCGGGTTGACTCTAACACAACTTGGAAAAATACTTGCATCCGCAATATACATGTTCTCAAAATCGTGCGAGCGGCAGTATGAGTTTACAACACCGTTGTATGGCTCGGCACTCATTCTGCATGTCCCTTGAGGATGATATGCCGACCAGATTAGCATGTTCGGATGTAAACGTCCAATTTTCTCAAGTTTGTTCAAATCGTCTGTCTTCACGACTGGAAAATTTAAAAGAGGGGTTACCACCCTCTGTGCTCCAGCGGCAAAGTATATTTTACAAGTTTCAATAAGTCCCTTCACTGCCTTTTGCACATCTTTTTCTCCGAACCTGTATTGCAGAATTGGGGTCTTCCCTAAAAGTGGTAAAAAGTCGGGGAAAGCCAGCACTCTCCCTCTCGAACTATCATCCCCTATCATTACTCCAACCATTGATGCTTGCTTGTAATTTAAAAAGAGTTTTGAAAGTTCTTTTCCGATAACCCAGTTTCCTGCCATTGCGATTGGTAAGGGTGCAAAGGTCACCTCCAACATTATCCCTTCATGTGAAAATTCATTAACAACCAAGCTCTGGCGTATCCCCTCCCAACCATTCATAGTTTCATCAAAAATTCCCATTACACCAAGAGCTGGATGAATTCTCAAATTTTTGCCAACCATACCGCTTGAATTTGCAACTCCGTTTTTCAGCAATAGGTAGGGAGTATGAATTGCTCCCGCTGCGATAACAAGAATTTTGAACTCAGCTACAAATCTCCCGAGCAATTCACCATCTCTGCTTATAATTTCGCCCCCTACCTTGGTTATCCTTTTACCTTTGAATTCGATCCACTTTGCCCTGAATCCGGTATAAAATCTTGCTCCGTTTTGAGTTGCCAGAGGAATGTAGCTTACGTGCATCGCTTTTTTTGCATCAATAGGACAGCAAAGTTCACAGCGTCCTAAACCTTCACATCCAGAAATATTTTTGTAGAGCGGGAAGTAGCTGTAACCAAGTTTTTCAGCTCCGTAAGCTACTTTCATCGCTGCCTTACTCATGAGGTTGACAGACGCTGGATGAACGTTGAGCGTTCTCTCTACTTTTTTGAAATACTTCTCCATCTCCTTAGGTTCTACCCCTTCAAGGTTAAAATTAACAATCCACCTTTCAAGCACATCATCTGGTATTCTGAAACACGTCCCTTCATTAATTACAGTTGTTCCACCTAAGGCGATTCCAGTTGGCACCAAGATTGTTGGCTGATTTAGACTTGCAGTAAAAGTCATTCCAGCTTCTCGGTATAGTTCAGAGGTAACAGTCAACAGATCAGATTCAAGTTTATCACATTCGAACATAAAACCTTCTTCAATTACAGCTACATCAAAACCACGTTCAGCAAGTTCCTTCGCAACCACCGCTCCACCAGCACCTGATCCTATTACAAGCACATCGCATCGTATTCTGACCACGTGATGACCTTCTTTTTTTATTATATTGTGTCCTTCTATTATATTCTCCCTTACAAGATTTGGGGAAAAAACTTTTTTTTTGATTCCAGTGTTTACAGAATACCCAACGACTTTCTCCACTTCTTTTTTTGAGGCATATAAAACAACTGCAAACGTTTTAATGAGAAGGAAAAGTGTGCGAAAAATGAAAAATTTGCTTTCTCTTAATCTCTGAAGCAACTCATATCTCTCGCCAATATCTAAAGACGTGAAAAAGGCTGGCTTTTTCAGCTTGAAAATTCTAATAAGGGGAAAAATTTCTAAAAGTATTAGACTAATATTGAGTGTAAACCGAATGTGTGGAGGCATCTTTCTAAAAATCTTTTCAATCTTTTCATCAACCTCCACGCTGTATTCTGGCAGATTACCTTCCGGTGGAATAAGAGCTTCACCTGCCTTTTTCAATATCCTCAGTTTTCTCTCACTTATCATGTTAATCACCCCATTATCCTGTTTTTCCATATCCAAAGATAAAGACCGATAAAAAACAAAGCAAGTGGAAAGTCTACAAAAGTTATAACGAGACTGTAGAATCCTCCACCACTTAGGAAGAACGTTAGGGCTGCTGAAGATGATGAGACCTTAGCGATGAAGAGAACAATTAGAAAACGCCAGTAGATAGTTACATTGCTTGCTATTAACAGCGCTAAAAAGGCTATAGTCATCATATATGCAAAAGTCAGACTCCTCCAGAAATTAATTTCGTCCCCTCTTTCAACTTTCAATAACTTTCCGGTTTCCAAAATAACAATTTCAAGACTTTTGGGGAATAGAAAGAAATAAAACCCCACAAATAGAAAGATAACAAAGGAAAGCAAGCAAAATGCCTTTGCCACTTTAAATTCAATCATGAATTTAACTACATTGTAAGTTTTTTAAATTTTTACTTTATTTTCTTTCGTAAAAATAATTAAAATAATTCTCTATGATATTCGCACACTCCAAAGCAGATCTGAAAGCTATATCACCACCGTTTCCTTCTGCCCTTGTCGTATCTCCTACAAAAAACATATTTTCAATGGTTGGACACCGGTAATCAGGTCTTTCAAAATACGTCTGACCGGGTTTTGGAATTGCTCCATCCACTACCTTAAGATACAGCACCCTATCCCACTTAGTTTTCCTGAGAATTCCCGGAAACATTTCTTCAAGCATTTCTTTCATCTCTTCAAGCTTTCTATGGAGGTATTTTCTGTCGTTCATTTTATCATAAGGAAGCGGATAGTAGAATGTGGCAAGTTGTTCACCTTTAGGAGATGTTTCAGCATAAATGTTGGAAGTGAACTGACCCATTATAACCGGCTGAAGTGTGATAATAACTGAGTCTATATCTGAAACTTTCTCCTTCAAAGCCAAATCAAGAGATATCCCCGAAGTGGGTTCGAGGTTCACAACCTTCTCAACAAAAGACTTTGGTAGCAAATGCCTATCTACAATACTGCAAATTCTTTGGAGAGGGAAGGCAACAACGATAACTTTTGCGTCTATAAGTTCATCACGAACAACAACCCCCTCTGCAACATTTCCGCTAACTTCAATTTTCTCAACTTCAGAATTTAACCTTATTTCGCCACCATTCTCGATAATTTTCTTCTTGAGACTATCTATTATATACTTCCACCCTCCAACTGGATAACCTCCAGTGTATTTACTCTTTACCGCTTTCTTGGCAAATGTTACAGCCTCGCACAACGAGGCTTTTTTCATGTCAGGGCATACTATACCTGACCCAACGAGTGCTGATACCAACGTGTAAACGTCCTCTCTTTCTGTAAAATCCTTAACAAACTCGTGTACAGTAACACCCACAACATCTCTCGGATTCAGTCTCAGCAATTTTAGCATCAGTCTCAAAAGTACCAACCTTCCTCTAAACGGGAGAAGTTTAGTTTTTAGAAAACCTTTCACACCCTTTGGAACTTTATGAAAGCCATTAGAGTAAACGGTAGCGTTTGAAGAATGAAAACTTATCGGTATCCCAAGTTTATTGAAAAGCTCGGCCACTACGCCTCTATCAGCAAACCTACAGGTGTGTATTCCATAATCCAGAATAAATCCATCTCTTTCCGCAATTCTTGCTCTACCACCGAGACTCCTAGATTTTTCAAAAACAACTACTCTGTACTTGTTTGAAAGCAGAGCAGCAAGAGATAAACCAGCTACTCCTCCTCCAATAACCGCTACATCAAAAATTTTCTCACCCCTCAAGTTTTTTCTTAATCCCAAACCCTCTTTAAGCTCAAGATTCATTTTACCCTCTCCAGCAGCACGACTCTGCTCGGTTCAGATTCCATTTTAACCTCATAGCTTATACTCTCAGCCAGCTTTTCAGAAAATTCAACAATATCTGAATGTTCGGGCATGTTTTCCCACTTCAACCTCAATCTGGAGTAACCGAGATACATGTAAGCTTTTGCCTCAATAAAATCGGGTTCAGCAAGTTCTATAAGCTTGGAATACCCCTCTATCGCCTTTTCGTCCATGTTGTAACCCTTAATCAAAGTCAGCCTCACAACGCTTCTGCTTTTATCTCTCATAATTTCAAGGCTTTTCAGTATTTTATCCCAGTTCGAGCTGTGAGGTCTGTTAAGGGCGAGGTGACTTTCCTCATCAAAGGCTGTAAGGCTAACGTAAAGCTGAGTCGGATTTACTCTTTCCAGCATCTCCGGGTTTGTGCCGTTGGTAACAAGAAATGTCGTGAACCCTCTCTTCCTGTATTCCTCAATGAGCTCGGGTAACATTGGATAGAGGGTGGGTTCTCCTATCAGGCTGATGGCTACCTGATTTGGCCTGTAAGCTTCTTCAAGCTTTCTCCTGTTAACGCCAGCAGTTCCATGAAAACCGCTAAGCAGGCGGTGCTGAGCCTTAATGCTCTCCTCAACTATAAATTCCGGATCATCCCATCCTCTGAACCCCTTCAGCAGTTCAAGAGGGCGCCAGCAGTAAATGCAGCTCTGGTTACACATCAAAGCCGGAGTCATCTGAAGACAGCGGTGACTGCTAATCCCGTAAAACTTCTGCTTGTAGCAAACTCCCTCATCTTTCAGCGACTTCTTCAACCACAGACATGTTTTAACGGCTGAATGTTTTCCCACAATCTGGTAACCCTTAAGCTCTCCGAGCAGCTTCATTGTATACAGTAAGGCTAACCTGTTATTTAAATTTGGCCCGGGACGAAAACTGATGGCGGGTTGTGTCACATTCCAAAAACTTAATATAAAAAATAATTAATCTTTAACCATGGAAAGGCTCGCTGTCGAAATCGATGCTCTGAGAATCTCGGTGCTGAAGGGAAAAGAGAGAGACGTGGTTTACATCCACGGCTCGGGATGTGATGCAACGCTCTGGGAAAAGCAAATCGAAGAGGTTGGGGGTTATGCAATTGACCTTCCCAATCACGGTAAGAGCTGTGCGGCAGAAATTAGAGATATCTCCGATTACGCCTACTTTGCTGCAAAGACTGTGAAGAAACTCACCGGTAAGGCAGTGATTGTAGGGCACAGCCTTGGTGGGGCAATAGCGCAGAAAATCTACCTTGAATATCCAAAAGTTGTAAGAGCTCTTGTGCTTGCCGGAACCGGGGCGAGGCTTAGAGTTCTGCCGGAGATACTTAAATTGCTTAAAGAAAAGCCCGATGAAGCTGCAAAAATTATTTCTAAGTATGCATTCTCAAACGAAACGCTTGCCAGTGATTTTACCAGAATTTTCGCAGAAAGAGCGAAAGTTCTTCATCTCGATCTCACTCTCTGCGACAAATTTGACCTGCTTGAC
>CAZZLE010000303.1:0-2407 GCA_964654595.1 uncultured archaeon
GGCTGGGATCTCAGCGAGCACTTCTCAAGCGTTATGCTTTCCAGTGAGTGGTAATCTTCGGCGTATATTAACGCAAAAAGATTGTAACTGCCTGTCGTGACGAAAAACTTGATTATTCTCGGACAGACCCTGAATTTTTCAATGATTCTCCTCAAGGCTTCGGAGCTTTCAACCTCCATCGCGATAATGGCAGTTATAATGCCAAGTCTCTCTGCATTTATCAGGGGAGCCAGTTTAAGCTTCCCTTTTTCAAGTTTATCAAGTCTTTTTTTCACACCCATCGCAGACATTCCCATCTTCTCAGCTATCTGAGAAAGAGTTGCCTTTCCGTTCTGCTGGAGAATCGAGATAATCTTTCTGTCCCTCTCATCCATTGTTTATTTTTACACTCTCTCTGAAAATAAAGTTTACTCTATAAACTGATTTGGAGCAATGGTTGAGGACAATTAGCAACACCGAAAACTTTATATATTCTGCCGAAAAGCTTATATATTGCATGAGCAGGTTGCGTGCGCTTGGTAGAGTAAAGCATATGTCAAAAACTGGGATGCTTGTGGTGGCGTTAAATCCTGCTTGCATTCCAAAAATTGGAGATAAAGTTGTTACAAGAAGGAATGAACACATCGGGTTTGTTGCTGACATCATAGGTCCAGTGTCTTCACCCTACGCCCTGGTTAAGCCAAAGGATACGGAAAGGATAGTGCTTGAAGAATTATTTGTGGTGAAGGAGTATGGTGGAAGTGGAAAAGGTAAGGGAAAAGGAAGTAGAGAAGGAAGTAGAAAGAAAGGAGATAGAAAAGGAAGAAGACATTGAAGTTTGCCCTGAATGTGGAAGTCCCAGACTTATTCGCGATTATCGCAGAGGAGAGTTCATCTGTCAGGATTGCGGGCTTGTAATTGAAGATACCTACATAGATGCCGGGCCAGAGTGGAGGGCTTTTGACAGCGAGCAGAGGGACAAAAGAAGCAGAGTTGGAGCTCCTGTAACCTACACGATCCATGACAAAGGTCTGTCAACAATAATAGACTGGAGCAACAAGGATTACTATGGTAAGGCAATCTCAGTTAGAAACAGAGCGCAGCTTTTCAGGCTGAGAAAGTGGCAGAGAAGAATCAGAATTAGCAACGCAACGGAGAGAAATCTTGCCTTTGCTCTGAGCGAGCTTGACAGAATGGCCTCAGCGCTGGGTTTGCCGAAGAGCGTGAGGGAAACAGCAGCGGTGATTTACAGAAAGGCGGTTGAAAAGAACCTCATAAGGGGAAGGAGCATTGAAGGTGTTGTTGCTGCTGCTCTGTATGCTGCATGCAGGCAGGCAGGCGTGCCCAGAACGCTCGATGAGATAGCAACATACTCAAGAGTTGACAGAAAGGAGATTGGAAGAACGTACAGGTTCATCACAAGAGAGCTCGGACTGAAGCTGATGCCAACAAGCCCGGCTGATTACATTCCAAGATTCTGCGCAGCTCTCGGACTGAGCGGTGAGGTGCAGAAAAAGGCTATTGAAATCATCAAGAAAGCTGAAGAGAGAGAACTCACAAGCGGCAGGGGGCCGACAGGTGTCGCTGCTGCTGCACTCTACGTGGCATCAATCCTGCTTGGAGAGAGAAGGACCCAGAGGGAAGTGGCAGAGGTTGCCGGAGTTACCGAGGTAACAATAAGAAACCGCTACAAGGAGCTTGCAGAGAAGCTCGGCATCGAGATAATCCTCTAATCTTTCTTTTCTTTTTTGGTAAATTTGCAAGTTATTTTATAAAAAACTTAACCCTAAACTTTCCAGAAAAGACCGAAGCCGTAAAAAATCCTGTGCCAGATCAGAAATGGTGAGGGCAGTTGAATGCAGGGATGTCTGGATGGTCTACAGAACTTTCATGGAGAAGGACTTTGTGGCTTTAAGGGGTGTTAACCTCGACATTGATGATGGAGTTATCTTCGGATTGCTTGGCCCAAATGGAGCCGGAAAAACAACACTGATTTCTGTTCTTGCAACAATCCTGATTCCCACAAGGGGTGAGGTTAGGGTTCTTGGTATGGATGCCTTCAAAAACACCAGAAAAGTCAGGGAGAGAATCAACATTTCAAGCGGGGTAAGAATGCCGTGGGGAATGAAGGTTTACGAATGTCTGAGATTCTATGCAATGTGTTACGGCATTACTGACAGGAGGGTTGTTGAAAAGGTTATCTCCGAGTTCGAGCTTGAAGAGCACAGAGACAAGAGGTTCGATGACCTTTCATCCGGAAACAAACAGAAAGTCAACCTGGCGAGGGCTTTTTTAAACAATCCGGAGGTCGTTTTTCTCGACGAACCGACAGCAAACCTTGATCCAGACATGGCAAAGAAGATACGTGAAATAATCTGGAGAATCAGGTGGGAGAGGGATACAAACATCATACGGACAACGCACAACA
>CAZZLE010000304.1:0-6720 GCA_964654595.1 uncultured archaeon
AGGTCTCAATCTCTTTCCTCCAGCCTTTATAAGGTGTCTTGCTGCCTTGTAAAGTCCGACCGGTTCTTTTTCAGGCAAAAGCTCCTCGATGGCTTTGTTGATAATTTCAGCCCTTTTTGCTATTTCTTCCTTAAGCATGACAATCAACCCCTGAAATTCATCCACTCTTTCAGTTTTCCGGTTACAAACACCCTGATGTTCCTTAGCTCGTCCAAGTTCCTGCAGCCTGTTAAAAACATTGCCGTTTTTAGCCCCCTTCTGAAGTACTCGATTTCCTCCTTTACCTTCTCAACTCCCTCAACAGCAGCTCTTAAGAATGGCAGTGCAGCACTGCCCACATCCGCCCCAATTGCTATACTTTTCGCAACATCGAGACCGCTCCTCAGACCTCCTGTTGCGATTAAGGGAAGTATCCCCCTGCAATCGACAATGCTGAAAGCTGTTGGCAGACCCCAGTCCCAGAAATCTATGCCAACTGATTTTGAAATTTCATCAGAAACCCTGTAAACTTCAACACCGCTGAATGTTGTCCCCCCCTTCCCCCCAACGTCTATTGCTGAGAAACCAGCTTCTTTGAGCATTATTGCAACCTCCCTGCTTATTCCAGCACCAGTTTCCTTGGCTATAACCGGAACCTTCACGGATTTACAAACTTCCTCCAGCACCTCCAAGCCCTTCTCAGCTTTTAAATCGCCTTCTGGCTGAATGGCTTCCTGAAGGTAGTTGAGATGAATTGCAACAGCATCGGCATCGATCATCTCAACAGCCCTATCAACAATTTCAACTCCCCTCTCTATAACCTGCGGAATACCGATGTTGGCGTAAATGAAGGCCTTGGGTGCTTTTTCTCTGACAATTGTAAAGCTATCTGCGAGCTTTTCATCCTCAATAGCCGCCCTCTGACTTCCCACACCCATGCCTATTCCTGTCTCCTCAACAGCCTCAGCGAGGCGGGCGTTTATTTCCCTCGTTTCAGGATGCCCGCCGGTCATCGAAGCTATGAGAAGGGGAACTGAGAGTTTCTTTCCGAAAAATTTTATCTCAGTATCGATTTTACTGTAGTCTATTTCGGGAAGGGCTTTATGAATCAGCATAACATCCTCAAGCCCCGTGTAGCCGGACTCAACTTCTTCCTCAAGACAGATTCTGATGTGGTCGATTTTCCTCTTCGAAGTGTTCAGATTATCACCTCCGTCCCAACCTTCTCTCCCTGAAGAAACTTCTTTAAGTTTTCGTAGTTTCCTCGGAAAACGTACGCATTACATTTATGCTCCATTTCGTAAAGCCTCTGAAGCTTTCTCAACATACCACCCGTAACGTCCTCCTTTCCCTCACCCTTGCTTTCCCCAATTCCGGCAAGCATCTCCTCAAACATTTTCACGTCAAGCCTTTCCAGCACATTACCGTTTAAATCATAAACACCATCAACATCAGTTGCAAAACCGATTCTTTTCGGCTTAAAAACTTCTGCAAGACGGACAACAATGTCATCCCCGGAAAGAACTTCAAATTTCTCATTAATGACAACATCACCGTGAAGAACTGGAAGGAGTCCATTTCTTATTGCTTTATCCACAATTTCCGCACTAAAAATCAGGAAGGGATGTACGGGATATGCTGGAACACCGAATTCCGTTAGATAAGAGCAAAATCTTTCACTCAGCCTTAAACAGCCCAGATGCACCTTTGATGCTCCAAGAGGGCTCAAGCCAAACTTTCTAACGTGTGGATGCCCGAACGATCCCGCACCATGCACCAGAATCAAATTCTTCCAGCTTTCAGATATCGCCCTGCAAACCTCCCTTAGATCAGCTTCCTTCAGTCTTTCAAAGGCTCCTTCACTCTTGTCAGTTATCACAGAACCCCCTATTTTGAGAATTGTCAGCTCACTCCTCAATCCTGACCCCCTCCTTTTCAGGCTCAACAACAAAACTACCCTCCGGTTTTTCACCCCTGTAGAGGCCAAAAATGCAACCTCCACCACCGGCTCCTGTTATCTTCGCCCTCAGCCCTTTTCTTTCAAGTTCTGCAATGGTTCTGTCAATTTCCGGGTTGCTCACTCCTATGGCTCTTAAAAGAGACTGGTTTATCGCAATGAGTTCCTCAAGCCTGTCCTCACTTGTTATTTCGGCAGCCTCAAGCGAGATGGCGTCTATTGAATCAAAGATCCTCTCAATAACTTCCGGATGCTTTTCTCTCAGCTCCGCAACCCTTCTCACCATCTCCGCAGTTGACCTGCTGCCAAGGTTGATCACGAAGAACTTAAATGGCATCAAAACTTTTTTACGCTCTGGGAAAAGCCAGGAATCACCAAAAGTGGATATAAAAGGATCTATTCCGCTCGCTCTACCCTGAACATCAATCTCAACCTGCCTTGCCATCCGGAAAATGTCCTCTTTATCCATCCCACCATCAAACTCAGCATTAAGGGCAGCAACTGTTGCAACCGTAACAGCCCCGGAACTCCCGAGTCCTGATCCAACCGGGATATCACTTTCGATTTCAATTTCAGCACCCGGTATGTTCTTTACTTCCATAAATCTCCTCACAGCCTGGACAACGTATGGATGCCTGTCAAAATCAAGGCCGGTTTCTCCCAGCACGGATTTGATCTTAAAAATTGCTGATTTTTTAACTTTAACCCTGCATCTGAGGTTGATTGCAGACACCACCGCATGCCTGCCGTAAACAACTGCATGCTCACCGAACAGAATTATTTTTCCCGGTGCCGATGCAATCATTGTGTTAAATACGGGGAAAAATTAAAGAATTTTGTGCAAACGTTATCTCATGAAGATCGTTTTTCATCCAAAGTTCTACACCGTCTACACCTCAGATCCGGCAGCGGAAGCGGGAAGAATGGAGGCTATAATGGAGGAACTCAGGGATTACGAGGTTGTCCAGCCTGAACCGGCAAGAATGGATGACATTCTCCTGATTCACACGAGAGAGCACTACCTTTATGTCAGAAGCGAACCTGAAATTTACGAAGTTGCAGTTCTTGCTGCTGGTGGAGCAATTCTTGCTTCTGAGATTGCCTTCAGCGAGCCTGCTTTTGCAGCAGTACGCCCTCCCGGGCATCATGCAAGCCCTGACAGCAGCTGGGGGTTCTGCTACTTCAACAACGTGGCCATTGCCGTTAAGAGGCTGCTGACTGAAGGGAAGATCAGGAGAGCAGTGATAGTGGATTTTGATCTGCATTACGGAGATGGAACAGCAAACGCTTTTGCGAGAGCTGAAGAAGTCAGATATTACCACATGAAGGGTGCGGATATAGCTGGTATAGAGCACTTTCTTAAGGAGAACGACTACGATATAATTGCAGTGTCTGCAGGCTTTGATCGACACAAGGACGACTGGGGAGGCATACTTGAGACTGAAGATTACAGGGAGATCGGGAGAATCGTTAAGGAGTATGCCGAAGAGAAATGCAATGGAAGGAGATTTGCGGTTTTAGAGGGTGGCTACAATCATTCCGTGCTTGGAAAAAATGTCCGTGCTTTTGTTAGAGGTCTCGAATAGACGGTGGCATCTAAGAACTCATCCTCGCAATCACATTCATCCATTACTCCCTTCAGGAACAATTCCTCATATCTTTTTCTCTCCACCCCAAAGTAGTCTCTCTCACTGGTTCCTCTGAAGTAAAGTCTGTTTACCGGGTTTGTTGGATCTCTGAGCACATCCGGTGGACAGAAGGGTGCGCCGTAATAGTACTGCACAAAGCTCCAGTTGCTCGGTCTTCTCTCAAACCTTGTGACGTCAAGCAAAACTATTTTACCCTTGCAGTACATTGCTTCATAATCCTCCCAGGGGCTGTAAGAATACCCCTCTCTCCAGAGCCTGTAGAGAAGTCTTGCAGTCTGGTAAATCGACTCCTCAATTATTTTTTTACTTTCATCATCATTCTTCATAACGTCCCCATCCCTGAGTTCTGAAAGAGGCGTGCCGTTAATCCATTCCTGCAGCATGAACTCATCAGTATAAGCTAACGGTACTGCAATGTTTTCCTTGAACTTCTCAAAGAGGGTTTTTAAAGGATCAAGCACTTCTTTAAAGCTCCTTACTGGAGAGTTTGGTGAGAGAACATTCAGAACAAAAGTTTTTCCTGCAGCATCGATTCTGAAAACGTAGTATCTAACCCATGCCGAAAGCATCGAAATGCTAAATTCATCTGCCAGCTTTTCGAGACCAAGCTCCTCCACAGCCTGTGAAATCTTCTCCTCAATCCTTCTCTTCCTTTCCTCCGGAGTGGAACCAAAAAGGGAAGTTTTAAGAAGTGCTACCGAAATTCCCCAGCAGACAACGTGGTCAGATGCAACGCTTTCATCAATCCTCAAACGGAAACTCATAGCTTTCCATCTTTATCTGCTCCACCCTTCTTACTATCCCCTTTGTACCGCAATCCCGGCAAATGACGATGTAAATTTCAGCATCAAACTCGGCATTTCTCCTTCTGAACTTCCCCTCCCTCCTTTCAAGAACTTCAACTCTGTGAAGCTTTCCATCATCACAAATTGGACATTCTATCTCAATGTAGCTCATAAAAAAAGTTCTCCATTCCACTTAAAATGTTTTTGATTCTGAATTATCTGCTTTCCTGAATTTTGCGGTCATTGGGAAGCAGTAACGTGAGGATGAAGGCTATGGTAATGGGGATTGTTAGATAAGTGAAGTACAGTTCAGCACTTCTGATAAAGTACATTGCGCCAAGTGTTAAGACTACAGAAATTGCTCTGCTCGTCAATCCAACAAAACCTGTAGCACTGCCGTGAACCTCTTTTTTGCAGAACTTTCCTATCCAGTCCATTATTATAGCATAAGCCGGCAGCATCAGCAAACCGCTAATGCCGAGAAACGTGAAGAGCAAAGCAGCATTCGTGGCAATGGCCAGGATGATAAAGAAGACTGCAATCAAAGGAGTTATGGTTCTCATGTAAACAGTCCTCAGATTCATTCTTGCTATTCTTTCGGGAATTACAGCAACACCTACCAGTCCGAGAACTATTGCGAGAGCAACAGCATCTCCCGCAATCTCCTCCAGTTCAGCACTCCTCAGTGCGGGCTGCAACCAGGTTGCCAAGTTGTCGAAAGTTGCAACACCAAAGCCGAGAATTGCCCCAATAATCCAGAGGTCTCTTCTCCTCAAAACTTCACCAAACTGTTTGAAAGCAAAACTTTCCGCCTTTGAGAATTCAACACCCCTCAGAGCCATCAGTACAAGCACTATTCCAGCAGTTGCCACAGCCGCTGACGGCAAGACAAGCATCGTTAACCCACCAGCAGTGTAAAGCTTCATACCGGAAGCGAGGGCAAATACCGTTCCGAGGTACATTGAGAGGCTGAGAAGAGAAATTACGAGCGTCCTCCTTTCTCCGTAAAGCTGCGACGCGTATGGAACAAAGGCGTTGAGCAGAAATGGCTGTCCTACAGCACCTGAAAGCTGGCAAACAAGGAACCAGTAGTAATTGAAGCTCAGGAACCTTCCTGCAGCGGCAAAAAAAGTCATCACACTGCCGAACAAAAACCACCTCTTGAAGTCCCTGTCGAGAAGCAGTCCACTGGGTATGGTTAAGAGCAGGAAAAAAATGGGATAAGTTACTGCAAGCAGTCCGAGCAACTCCACAGAAACATTTATTTCCTCCGAAACAAGTGTGAGGACTGGGGAGAACGTGACCCAGACTGCCTGTGAGGCGAAAACAATCAGAATGAAACCTGCGGTAAGTAATGCTTTCATCTGAACCACTCCATGACCACGTTCTTTATCAGTTCTGCAGCAAAATCCTCAGGAATGGATTCGAGAAGAATTGTTACAATGCTTGAATCCAGTCTGCCCTCCTCTATACCCTTTACAATTTCTGCAAACTCTCCCCTCTCAACCATTGCGTAGATCTGCTTTGTGTCCACATCTGGCTTCATTTCCACCGCCTTTGCGGCATCCTCCAGAAACTCCTCCGCCATTTCATCATGAATCGGGCTGAGAGTGAGGTGTATGTTGTCGGGAATGCCATACTTTTTCAACCCCTTCTGAAGGTGAAGGTGCCAGCCAAGCCTCTTCATGTTATTCACAAATCCTATAAGGTCAACTTCCGGATTTGACATTGCCAAAACGCTGCTCTCAACCCTGCCAACGCTTTCAAAGCCCAGCGCCTTCAACCCCTTGTATATCTTTTTTCTTGCTGAGAGGACTTTTGAGGCAAGTTTCTTGTATCCCTCAATTCCGAGGTATTTAATCACAGCAAATGCAGCAGCCAGCGGTCCTTCCGGGCGAGAGGAGAGTACTGCCTGGTTAACGAAAACGTAACCGGGTGAGGTGACATCTACAAACATGGAGCACTTCTTGAGTTCAGCATCTCTGAAAAGAACCACGGAAGCTCCTTTCGGTGCATAACCGTATTTATGAACATCGAGGGAGATTGAGGTTACTCCCTCAACTCTGAAATCATATTTTGGCACATTTTCACCAAGCATTTCGAAGAAGGGCAGAATGAAGCCCCCCAAACATGCGTCAACGTGAATGAGAACATTTTTCTCTGCTGCGATTTCTGCTATCTCCTCTACAGGGTCTACTGTGCCGAAAGGCCAGTTTGGTGCGGACAGGGCAATCAGAGCAGTTTTATCACTGACAGCTTCAGCAAATTCATCTGTATCGGCTTTGGCATCCTTTACCGCCAACCTCACAACCTTCAGACCAAGGTAATCAGCAGCCTTCAAAAAAGCCGG
>CAZZLE010000305.1:0-1974 GCA_964654595.1 uncultured archaeon
CACTTCCAACAAGGGTGTGGGTCGTTGAAACAGGCATACCGAGGTAGGATGCAAGAAAAACTGTTGTAGCAGTTGCAAATTCAGCAGAAAAACCTCTCGTAAAAGTCAGCTCAGTGATTTGCTTTCCAACAGTCTCAATAACCCTGTAGCCCCAAGTTGCAATTCCTGTTGCGATGCCAATACCACCAAAGAAGAGAACCCAGAACGGCACGGTTCCGCTGTAGCCGAGAATTGCCGCAACGGGTCCCGTGGCGTTTGCCACATCATTGCTTCCATGAGCAAAGGCCATGTAGCAGGCTGTCAAAACCTGAAGATAGCGAAAAACGTGTTCTACACTTTCACTCGAATATCTGTCAAGAAGAATGAAACGGATGAGAGAGAAGACAATGAAAGCAAGAGTGGCACCGAAAAGGGGTGAGATAACCCAGCTTAAAGCAATTTTTACCAGAACATCCCATTTAATCTGCTCGATCGTAAGATGATTCTGGGAAACCGCAGCCAGACCGAAGCCAAGCATAGCTCCAACGATTGAGTGGGTTGTGGAGATGGGGAGATGGTAGTATGTTGAGATCGTGATCCAGATTCCGGCAGAGAGAAGAGCAGCTAAAGCCCCGTAAACGACCAAATTGTGGTCCAGAAGCTCTATTGGGACTATTCCCTTCGCAATTGTGTGGGTAACCTTTTTACCGAAGAGGGTAGCTCCGGCGAACTCCAGAACAGCTGCGATGATTATTATCTGCTTCAGTGTTAAAGCCCTGCTGCCGTATGACGTTGCCATGGAGTTTGCAGCATCGTTGGCACCTATGTTCCATGCTACATAGAAGCCAACAATGGCGGCAGTAATAATAAACAAATCCATGCAAAGCGTTTTGTCTGTGTTATATATCTTTTTCTTTTAAAAGTAAAGCATCGATAGACATATATATCCAAAAAGTGGTTATATACCATGCTTGAAAAGAGAAGGGTTTACTTCAGCGGAAAGAGCAGTTTTATTCTCACACTCCCAAAAAGGTGGGCGACGGAGAACGGCATAGAACCGGGAAGCGAAGTTTTGCTGAATGTTGGTAAAAACTTCATAACGATTTATCCCAAAAATTCAAGGCTCAGAGCTAAGAGAGTGGAAATTGACGCAAAAAATGTGAAACACGAGGCACTTTTGAGGAGAATAATTTCTTACTACCTGGCCGGAGTTGATTCGCTCAAAATAAGAATCTACAACGAAGAGCAGAGAGGAGCAATTTCGAGAGCATCGGAGATCTTAATGGGTGTTGAAATAGTTGAGGACACGGGCAAAGATGTCATTCTGGAAATTTTTCTTGATTACTCAAGACTAAAGCCGGAAGGGATAATCAGGAGAATGGGGAACACATGTGTGGGGATGATATCGGATTTTTGCTCCGCCTTAAGAAAGTATGACAGGTATATCTGCAATTCAATAATTTTCAGGGAAAGAGAGGTTGACAAACTTTACTTTCTGCTACTCAGACAGTTGAAACAGGCAAATATACATGCAGACATTGCCGCCGAGCTTGACATTCCAATTGAAGCTATACAGGAATACAGAACAGTTGTAAGGGCGATGGAAAGAATTTCAGATCACGCTGCAAATATGGCCTTTAATCTGATTGAACTTGGAAAGCCGGTTGAATCCCTCTGCGACTTTGTTGAAGTGGATCTTGAAATGCTCAGAACCGCTATGGTGGCATTTCTTGAAAACGAACTGGAACTTGCGGAGATCGTTCTCGAGGAATTTGATGATATTCAGGATATGGAAAGGAAGTACTACAGCGACATACTGAAGGAGGACGTTGAGGAAGCTCTGTATTTGAAATCAATAGTAGACAGTCTTTCCAGAATTGCCGGCTACTCAGCTGACATTGCCGAGGTTGTGGTCAACATGGTTGTGATATAATGGTTAGTGTTAAATAACAGAGTAAAAGAAACTTTCAGAGAGGAAGAAACCTATGACGGGAG
>CAZZLE010000306.1:0-2593 GCA_964654595.1 uncultured archaeon
TACGTTTCCGTAAATATCCTTGGCGAATTTGAAACCCTCCTTCACTTCCTCAATATCCCCCACTCTGAACTTTCTCATCCTGTACATGCAGCAGAAAGCGCATCTGTTCCACCAACAGCCTATTGTAGCCTCCACTCTCAATTCCTACATAGAGCAGCTTGATTCCGGCATCTCTGATTTTTCTTAGCTCATCCTTGCTTTTTTCAAGAATGTCCTGAGGTGTGGCGTAGCAGCTTATTCTTTCGAGGTTGAAAAGCCTGTTTGCGAATTCAGCAACATCAAGCAGGTAATCTGTATCTGCAGTGAGAGCATTACCGTCAGCAAGAAACACTCTTTTTACGTTTCCGTAAATATCCTTGGCGAATTTGAAATCCTCCTTAACTTCCTCAATATCCCTTACTCTGAACTTTTTCATCCTGTACATGCCGCAGAAAGTGCATCTGTTCCACGAACAGCCTATTGTAGCCTGCACTATCAGGCTGAAAGCCTCGCTCGGTGGTCTGAACACTGGTTCCTCGTATCTCATCGCCTGAACTTCACAGCACTGCTATTAACTGTTTTCAAAAAGTTTTTATAATGGTTGAATTGGCCGGTTTAGGATGTCAGATTTGATACCGCTGATTTCGGTTTACGGCTACGTTGCTATCATGCTACTGCTTTCAGAGTATCTGATAAAGAATGAGATTGTGAGCAGGAAATTTCTTCATATAATGGTTGGTAATATTGCCTTCATACTACCATTTTTTGAATCGAGGTTCGTAATGGCATTTCTTGCAGCATTTCCATTCGTCATTCTGACTTTCCTCATCAGCCCCTATTCTCCCGTGAAACTCAAAAGCAAAACAAGTGTTGCCGGCCACGGTTTGGGGCTGGTTTATTACTCCATCGCCTGGACGGTTCTTGCATACGTGTTCTTTGAACGCCCGGATGCAATAGCTGTAGGGATTATGGCCATGTCCTACGGTGACGGCATAGCTTCCATAGCTGGATGGAAGTATGGAAGGACCAAGTACAGAATTTTTGGAGACGAGAAAAGCGTTGAGGGAAGTACGGCAATGTTTCTGAGCTGTATTGCGGCATTTTCGGCAGTGTATCTATACTATCACGGCTCAGTGAGTTTATCCCTCCTCCCGCTCGCAGCCTTTGCGACGCTTGTTGAGGCATTAACACCCAAAGGTCTTGACAATCTGAGCGTTTCGATTTTAACCGCAGTGCTTTACTTGCAGGTAGCATGAGGTTCATAGTAATTGACGGGATGGATGGTGCTGGAAAGGACACCCATGCGGAGTTTGTCAGGCAGAGGTATGCAAAAAATGGCAGGGTTATTGTGAGAACCCACCCTTCAAACTCTTTATTTGGCAGAATCGCAAAAGCGAGTCTTCTTCGAAGGGGTAAAGTTTACCATCTCATGGCGGCAATTTTCTACTTCTTTGATGTAATCTACTCCCTTTTGAGGTATTACAGAAGGGCTGAAACAGTTATTTTCGTCAGATATCTTGGAGGTGTGCTTTACCTGCCGGAGAAACCTGCAAGACTGCTTTACAGATTTTTCTGCACAATTCTTCCAACATCTCCCTACATGTTCTACCTCGAGGCGGAGCCAGAGGTGTGCATGGAGAGAGTTGCCATAAGGAAGGAAAGCGAGATGTTCGAGAACATTGAGGACTTCAAAAAAGTGAGGGAGAAGGCCTTCAGAATACTAAATGGCTGGAAGTTCGTCAACACGAACAGACCGATTGAGGAGACAAGAAAAGAGATCGAGAAGATACTCAACGAACTCGACAGACGATTTTCCTGAAATGTTCCGGTATGAAATCCTCCGCTTCAACTTCTGCAGCCTTGCTGAACTGGTAGACCATTATGTATCCTGCGAGGTGGAATGGGGCTTCCTTTAACTCAACATCCCTGTCCATGCTCGCCATGCAGGGATAGGCGCACTGATGCTGGTGTATTTCTTTCCAGAACTCCTCTCTGCTTTCTATTATGTAACCACTCATCCTTTTTGCCACGTAGTATGCAGAACCGCAAGGATCACTCCTTAGAACCTCCGCCCTTCTGATCAGATTTCTTTCTCTCTCCACTCTGAACTCTGGCCTGCCAATTCGGAACTCCCTGCTGAACTTTGAAATTAAACCCGAATCGCTGGTAAGGCTGCAGAAGGGTTTGGGGGATGAGAACTCTATGCCAATTTCGCTGCACTTCTCTTCCATCTGCCTTCTCAGTCCCGGAAGACACCAGTTCTGGTTGCATGCAGGGGCTATAAGAGCCTTGAATTCTCCAATTTCAGGCAGGGAGATGAGGATGTCCGGATGGAGGTTGATTGCTATCGCTAAATCACACTCAAAAGGTTCGAGGTATTTCTCAGCCTCCTCGACGTAAAGTCCAAGTTCCTGTGGTTCAGCAAGTTCTCTGACATAAACGAGATTTGAGGAGAAATCATACCTCTTGCAGTAGTCACAGCCATTTATTCCGCACGCACCAAAAGTCGGGCAGAGGTACGGATAGGCGAGGTTTCCTGCAAACCTTTTCCCGAACTCACCGCTGTAGATGATTCCCAGTTCCACGAATGTCTTTTTAACTTCCGGTAATATCC
>CAZZLE010000307.1:0-2754 GCA_964654595.1 uncultured archaeon
GGTGAGGAAATATGATGAAGATTAATGATATCGAAGTGTGGTACGGCAAGGTGAGGGCGGTGAGCGATATAAGCCTTGAAGTGAACAGGGGAGAAATAGTTGGACTGATCGGGCCCAACGGGGCGGGAAAGACGACAATTCTGAACGCAATAATCGGAGTCACAAGAATTGCGAGGGGAGAAATAATTTTCGAAAACGAGAGGTTAAACGACCTCGAGACACACGAAATAATAAAGAAGGGGATAACGATCGCACCAGAGGGGAGACAGCTTTTTCCATTTTTAACGGTAGAAGAGAACCTGATGATGGGTGCAATAAACGGAGAAGCCTGGAAAAATAGATTCAAAACCATAAATTTCGTTTACTCACTGTTTCCAAGACTCAGTGAGAGAAGAAATCAGCTCGCGGGAACTTTGAGCGGGGGTGAGCAACAAATGCTCACAATTGCCAGAGCCTTAATGGCAAAACCAAAATTGCTCTTGGTTGATGAACCAAGCCTTGGATTGGCCCCGAAGATTGCTTTAGAAATTTACAGGCTACTTGAGAGGTTGAGAAATGAAGGAATAACAATTCTACTTTCTGATCAGAACGCGAATAGGGTTTTTGAGATATCTGACCGTGCTTATGTTGTTGAAAATGGAAGAATTGTAATGGAAGGCAAAAGTTCTGAGTTAAAGGAAGATGAAAGAATAAAAAGGGTGTATTTGGGCTTATGAGGGACTATTTCGAGTTTGTTAAAAGCTTGATGGAAGGAGACAAGAGGGAAGATGCTTTGAGGGGGCTAAGGGTGGTTGAGATCACTCACTTCATTTTCGGCCCGAACATAGGTCGAGTGCTTGCTCAGTACGGGGCTGAAGTTGTGAAGATAGAGACTCCCGGTGAGGGGGACAGATACAGGATTGCTGCAATCTTTGGTAGATTCTACAATAGAGCGAACCTTCTCTATGCAATTCTTAATGCAAACAAGTATATCATTGCAGCAGACGCGAGAAACGAGAAGGCCAGAAAGATAATCTTTGAACTTATTAAAAAAGCAGACGTCTTTGTTGAAAATCTGAGTGCTGGTCTCGTGGATGCAATGGGAATAGGATATGAGGCCATCAGAAAGGTTAATCCAGGGATAATTTATGTCAGCTGTTCTGGATACGGTCAGTACGGACCTATGAGCAGATTACCCAGCTTTGATGTAGCCGCGCAGGGTGTTGCAGGTGTTGCGATGAAAACTGGATGGGAAGACGTGGATGAATTCTACAAACTCCCAGATTACTTTGGGGATTATCTTCCATCGATGTATGCAGTTTTTGCTGTTCTGTCAGCCCTCTACTACAGGGAGATTACGGGTAAAGGACAGTACATAGACATCTCTCAATGCGAGAGTCTGATGCGCTTTATGTACGATTTCACGTACTTTAGCGTTACAGGAGAGGAAATCGGGAAGACCGGGAACATGGATCCAGCTTCCGTTCCTTCAGGTATCTTCAGAACAAAAGATGGCAAGTTCGTTGCTATTTCCATTCTCACAACCCAGCAGTTTGAGGCTCTGAAGTCTCTAATACCTCAACTCAAAGACGGAGACAGGTTCATGAAAGAAAGGGCAAAAGAATTGAACAGAATTGTGGCAAGGTGGGTTGAGGAAAAGCATTTAGAAGAAATACTGGAACTGGCGAAAAAATACAGGTTCCCGGCATCACCCGTTCTTGACGATAAAGAGGTGGCCTCCGACTCATGGAGATGGGAAAGAGGCAGCATTTTAAAAATCAATGACCGCCTTCTTGGTGAGATTCCGGTAACTGGGCCAATAGTTGCGATGAGTTCAACACCCGGAAAGATAAAATGGCTCGGAAGACCAGTGGGGTATCACAACAGGCTTGTCCTCAAAAAATGGCTTGGAATGAGCGATAAAGAGATAGAGGAGCTCGAGAGGGAAGGAGTAATTGGCTACTGGGATGAAATGCCCGGTACAGCACCTCCGGTAACCTGGGATGCCGAAAAAGATGAGGTTTTCTGGGGGGAGAAAGATGAAGAGGGATGAGGTCTTAATGAATCTTTTCAGCGAAGATAACAAACCAGCTGCTCTTGAAAACATTAAGGTTGTTGAAATTGCAGATGAAAACTTTGCCGCGGCTGTAGCAGGTTCTATGCTTGCTGAAATGGGGGCAGATGTGTTAAGGGTCGAAGTTGGGGATGAGGCAAAGAGTGTGACTCCATATGGAGTTACTGTAAACGGAGCTGGAATTCCGTATCTCGTTGAGAGCAGAAACAAGGAGATAGTTAAATTCGATGAATCAGTTAAAGACAAAATATTTTCAGCAGACATAGTAATAGATGGTACAGCTCCGGGATATCTCGAAACGCTGGGAATTGGATACAGCCAGCTGTCAGAAAAGAATCCCGGTATAATATACGTTGCCATCTCACCTTTCGGACATTACACATCAAAAGCAAAAGAATTTAAAGACGTCCCGGATTCTGATCTGACAGCTCAAGCCTACAACGGATATCCCACCCTTATAGGAAATCCTTACCTGACCGGTGAACATTCTTATCCCCTCAGAGCTGGCTTATGGGCTGCCTGGACAATGGCGGGGGTTGATGCAGCGGGAGGGGCGGGGAAAGCGGCCACTGGAAGAACCAAAAGAGGAAAAGGGCAGTTCATTGTCATAGCGACAAACGATGCAATAGCGGTTTGTGTAACTTTACCTGCATGGGTGGGTTTCAGGTTCGTCCGCCTCTACACGAGGCTCGACACGACCG
>CAZZLE010000308.1:0-1757 GCA_964654595.1 uncultured archaeon
ATTCCAAGTTCCCAATCTTCACACATAATTCTGTGCTCCTTGTTGCAATCTCTGCAGCAATGAAAAACGTACTTAAACTTCTTGTCAATGGGTTTTATTTTCACGGCACTCTGGCCATCGGTAAGAGTAAGTTGCTGAGACTTTTTAACGAGTTTTGCACCGTAATCACTCTCTTCCCAAGAGAAATCCTTTATTATCGGTTTAATCACGCAAAGTGAAACTTCACTACTTGTTTTTTTCTGAATTTCATCCAAGTTTACGAGGTTTTCATCCAGACGTCTCTTAATTTCCCTAAAATCTTCTTCCTCGAGAACTTTTATCGAGTTCCAATCTATTTTTCTACTCTCCGGCCTCCTGTCTGATGGTTTATCGCTTTCAAGTTTATACTCTATCCATGTTTTTTTCTTGAATTTTTGCTCACTTCCCGTCCAGAATAGCTGCCAAGGAACGGGATATATCCTTCTCCATTCGTTATCTTCTGTTAGACCAGCAATACAAACAAGATGCTCGTATTTCCTACTTACAGTAGGGTACGTTTTGGCCAAAACCAGCAATCTTTCGGTTTTCAAAGGTGCACCACCTCAAAACCATCCCTCTCAAGGAACTCTGCAATTATCGACCTGTGACATTTACGCCAGTCTGCTTCAAAACACATGAGAGCACTGTTTTTTGTTGATACATAAACCTCCAGCTCCTTTAGTTTTTCTAAATTTTTTTCAAGATAGTTTCTGTACAACTTTGAAAATTCGGAGAAAGTTATTAACCCAGACCGCAAATCTCGTCGCAACTCCTTGGGTGCTCCGAGATAAGTTAGAGGTGTGTATTCTATTCCAGCCAGAGCAAGTTCTTCTTTAAGCGCATTCTTTGAAAACCCATTTTTTCGACTGATAGGGTGTTCTCTGACATCTATCAATCTTTTCACACCGTATTCAACAAGTGTATCTACGAATTCATCCACATTTTTTCCCTCATAACCTATAGTGTACACTCTACCACAACTTACCTCATTCAGAAGTTCAGAAGCCGGCTTGAACGTAGTACTTTTTTCCACTATCAATTTATTTTCAAAGTATCTTATAGTCAAATCTTCCCCCTTTTTTAAATCCCAGGCTTCAACGATTTCCTTGGGGATCGCAAGGTAGAATGAGTCCTTATAATACTGGACTTTTCTTCTGTGCATCTTCTCACCCTTACCCTATAAATCCCCAAGAATAAATATTTTCCCTTTTTAGATTTGCTCTTTATCATTCACAAACCACAAAAACCATTATTTAATCCCACATCAAAATTCTTACGGTGATGGGTCTTGAAAGATACTGGGCTATAAACAGAGGAGAGGTGCTGGCCAAGTTTCAGATAGTTAAGAGAATTGCTGCGGAGGGGGCAGAAACACTTGATGAAATGCTGGAAATCCACAGAAGGCTGAAGAAGGAGTTCAGAAAAATTCTTCAGAGTGGAGAGGTTCCGGAAGAAAGGCCTGATTATTCTTTCCTGCACCTTAAAAGGGATATTCTGTATGAGATGCTAAAGAACTGCAACTTCTGCGAGCGAAGATGCGGGGTGAACAGATACGAGAAGAAGGGCTTCTGCAGATGTGGTGTTACGAGTTACTTCAGCAGTGAGTTTCTGCATGTTGGAGAAGAACCTGAACTTGTCCCGTCTCATACAATTTTCTTCAACCGCTGCACATTTGCATGTGTTTTCTGCCAGAACTACGATATCGTGTATGAGGACGACTACATGGTTGATCCGAAAGA
>CAZZLE010000309.1:0-2169 GCA_964654595.1 uncultured archaeon
GATGAGAGGTACATCGACGTTAGACCTTTTGATACCCGCTCTTTACTCGACCAGATCATAACAATTCAGGATGAGATCGGTGCGAGAAGGGCGGTTATCGACTCAACAACATCCATCGGCTTTACTATATCCGATCCTGCCAAGTTCAGAGTTGAACTCCTGAAGATTTCTACAACCATGGAAATTCTCGGTCTTACATCGGTACTGACCTGTGAGGTCATTGAAGGCGGGGGAGATAAAATAAGCAGATTTGGGGTTGAAAACTTTGTGGTAGAGGGAACAATAGTTCTCTACTACACGAGAATTGAAAACATAAGAGTCAGGAGCATTGAAATCTTCAAGATGAGAGGAACGAGCCACAGCACCAAGATTCATCCCTTTGAGATTACGGAAAACGGAATTGTGGTGTATTCAAAGGAGGAAGTGTTTGCCTAAGAAACCTTCGAGAAACGCCTGACTACAAAACTTTTCAGGTTTAACGGGTCAGAGAAGTGGAACAGATTAGCATTCCCGCTTAGTTTAGCCATATTTTTACAAAGTTCAAGAAATCTACCTTCCTTGCCGAACATTATTATCTGCAACCTTGCGTTAACTTCCCGCATCCTCTCGGCTTCTTTCAGTGCACATTTCCATGGTGTTAGGTAGGGATTGTAGCTTGATGTTGGTTCTCCATCCGAAATCAAAAAAACAACACCCGTGCCTGAGCTTCCTTTCAGTATTTTTCTCGCTCTTCTTAAAGCAAGTCCGATATCGGTTCTCCCCCTTGCTTCAAGGTTAAGAATTTCCCCCTCCTTTATTTCCTGAGCTCTGTGGTTGAAGGCAATCACCCTAAGCTCGTCATTGCTTCCAGACCTTTTTATGGCTTTTTTCAGGCAAAGTGCAGCCTCAATCGCTCCAACAATTTTTCTTCCCCTCATGGAGTCGCTAACGTCTATCAGCATCACGTAAACACACCTTTCAGTGTGTCTTGGCTGTCTCGCCACCATTTCGTTTTCGTTAAGTTCTATTTCACCTCTGATCGCAGACTTCAGCAAACTCTCAGAAATGTCGATGCTGTCGTAGTGATGAGTGTAGGGGTCATACTCAACAAGTCTCTCACTTGAAAAGATCGACTGACCGAGCTTCTCAGTATCATGCTCCCCGTAGCTTTTTTTGTCAAGGTTCTGAAGGCTGAGTGACAGTATTTTCTTTGCAAGAACGTTTTCAGCTTTGGCTGTGTAGTTGATCACCTTTCTGTGGAATCTTGTCTCAACCTTCTTTACGTATCCCATTTCCTGAAGGTCATCGGTAATCTCATCAAAGAAATTGTCAACTATCTGGCTCATGCTTAGCTGCTCCAAGCTTACATCACCGTTCTTGATCATTTCCTTTAGCTCTTCCCATGCCTTCCGTTTCGCCTCTTTAAGCTCTCTGTTTTTCTCCATCCAGTAACTGGTCATGAACCCGAAGGTTTTCATGGAATCTTTGAAAACTGATGAGTACATTTCGAAATCCCTCGCTAACTCCGCACTCAGGTGTTTTTTGATGAGCTCTAAAACATCAAAATCTCCGGTGTCTCTGTGGTAGGGGTTGAAGAGAGAGTAAAGCAGTTCTTCGGCTATATTCTCCAAACCGCTCTCGCTTTTCTGGCAGAGCAAGCATTCAGGCTTATCTGTCGTAGGCGAGGTAGACATAAAGCCCTTCCTCCTGTTTCTCAATCAAACCAGTACACCTCGAAATTGCTTCAAGGGTGATTTCAAGGGCGGAATTCACTTCTTCCTTTCTTCTGCAGATAGAGGACACAAAAGCCCACAGATTTCTGTACTCCTCTAAACCATTTGAGGAGTAAACGTTAATTTCTCCAATTTCAGAAACCTCTTCCATCATACCGCCGAATATGTTTCTCGGTATGGCAGCATAAACCTCGCCACAAACTGTGTCAATGGCATCATTAACAACACCCTTCACGATTTCATCCTTGCTCAGCTCATCCTCGTAATCCACCTCAAACCTGCTTTTCAGAGCCAGACTTAAGTTTGCAAAATCTTTGCCGTAATCTGCAAACATTACAGCCTTTCTTCCATTTCTCATCGCGGATGCTGCCACATGGTCAAAAGCCTTTATCGTCGCTCTGCAGCTTGGCTCAACTTCAATTCTTGCTGAATACCTGCATCTGTTACTCCTCATGCA
>CAZZLE010000310.1:0-4699 GCA_964654595.1 uncultured archaeon
TCGCCCGGGGGGCATACGTAAGATATATTAGGGACCTGTATGAGGCCAATCCCCTTGCAGAAGGCAGGCTTTACATCAAGGGGAAGGGGGTAGACCCCAGCCGCATAACCATGCCAGCAGCAGGAATAGTAGGATTGAGGGATCATCTCGCTCCGCCCGACAACACGCTGAAGTTCCTCGATTGCATAGGAAGCAAGGATAAAGCCGTGTTCAAAGCCGATGTTGGGCATGTTGGACTGGTGGTTTCAAGAAAAGGGATGGCACTCTGGGATGATGTTGCAAAATGGCTTGCACAGAGGAGCGGTGAGCTGAAGAAAACGAGGCAAATCTGACCAAAATTTGCGAGAAATCAGGATTCAACAACTCTTTTCAACTTATCCATGCTCTCAAGGATTATCCTTTCAAGCTCTCTTGCAAGTTCCAGTACCTCCTTAATACCATATTTTTCAAGATCACCGCTCCACTCCGGGTGAGACATCAGGAAGTCCTGAAGGTAGTAAATCATGTTTCTGGTATCTGCATAGGCATCATTCAGCAAACCAAGCATGAGAATGGCTTTGGCCTTTTCATCTATCATAATCTCACCAAAAAAAATTAAAGATTTTCAAGAACTTCCTGAAGCATTGAATAGTAAAGCTCCCTGTCCTTGGTGAGATTTGTGAAGCTAAACTTGGCGTGAGGCTGGTAGAACTCATCAATTGCAATTGTGGTGATTTTTGAGAAGTGTTTTAGCGAAGAGAGCATTCTTGATAGATAGTAAGGCAGAAATCCGAGGAAAATTACAGTATCGTAATTACCCTGCCCATCAAAGCCCTGAAACTCCTCGTCAAGCAGAAACTGGGTTATCTGGTGCAGAGTGTATGTTTTGCATACAGGTTTAACACCCTTCTCAATCAGAGGTTTGCTTGAACCAGCAGTTGCTGCAACTGGAACTCCCTTCTCCGCAAATTTTACAGCAAAATCCACGAGCTTCTCGTCCTTCAGAAGCTGACCCCCTGTGATGAGCAGCGGTCTTTTTGCCTTCTTTATCATATTTGCAACAACCTTTGGCTTGATTGCGGTTGCATCTCTGCTGACCTGAACATCTGCTACATCAAAGCGCTTTGCAACCGGAAACTTTTCTTCCTTATTTACCATCATTTTAATCACCTTCTCGTGTATTTCTCGTAAACTTCCTCGACTAATGTAGGATTGAAGCCGGCATCATACTGCCTGATCGGTCCCTCAAGAATCTTCTTCTTATCCCAGTCGATCTTCCAGCCATACTGCTTTTCTAAAACTTTTAACAGTTCCTCTTTCTGCTTCAGCGGTAAGTCCGCTTCGCTTCTGACATAGAGATGCCAGTCATCTGGCAGATCGCCGTAATACTTCTGATGCAGCTCTATGTAGTGCGTCAGCTTTATCTGTCTGCCCTGAGCTGTGTCATTTGGTCTTATGCAGAGCCTTGCAAGCTGAACAATCGCTTCCTCCTTCGTCTCAACCGCCACAAGCAGGGAGTCGGGGGCAGGTTCTATGTTAACTTTTTGCCTTGACTTTATGTCGTAAACCCACCACTTATCCTTTTTCCATGGCTTGCCAATGTATGCTCTCCTGTACTTCGTTCCGTGAGGCCCAACAACCACAGGAACTCCAAGTCTGTTGAATCCTGTCGCAATGGATGCGGCCTTATGGCTATAAGGTCCCCAGCTGAATCCAACCGCTCCTACTCTGTTCAGGACATAGTCAGCAATTTCAGCGTAATTTCCTCTCAGAGGTCTCATTGCAAATATGTTGGCAATCTTAATTGCAGCTCCAGCAATATGTGAATTGCTCACGCAGCTTCCCACATTCACAAGTCCACCGGCATCAAAATCTCCCGGATACTTCTCGTAAAGAGTTTTGCCCTCTTCATCCTTTATCATCCCTATGTCCATAGCGTGGCAACCTGAGGTTACGACGATGTAACGTCTTTTAAGAAACTCCTCGAGTATTTCAACTATCGATCTCATCTCGTCCGGATAGTTGATGCACCCAACTGCTGCAATGACTCCCGGAATCTGTCCGAAGACTATGGGCTGTCCAACTTTCCTGATTTCAGTGTCCTGTATCGGCCCCCTACCGACTCTCGTCTTTCCAGTTTTGTTGTAGAGATTGTCGTAGTTTGACCTCATGATGACATTTATAATCTTAATATTCTTCGGACAGACCTGCTCGCACTTCCCGCATGCAATGCAGATCTCCTCAAGCTTGGCAAGTTTGCTCAGGTCTCCGGTCTTTTGAGCGTGCGCCATTCCCTGATCAATTCTCAGGCTGTGCGGACACGTGAAGACACAGTTCATGCACTGCGTGCATTTTTTGATTTCCTCCATCAGCTGTTCGTCACTTTCAAAGAACCTGTATTTCCTCTCTCCACCGTGCTTCCTGAACACAGCTTCGGCAACAAGAGGTGCAACCTGTCCTACTTTTTCAGGCACAGGCAGAAACACTCCCGGCAGTTTTCCGCTCACAAGCGCATCAACTATCTTCTCTACCGGCCAGTCGCTTACATCAGGCAGACCTCTTGCAGCAGCATCACTTGTCGCGATGAGCGGGATTCCAGCCTTCTTGCATGCATCGAGAAGATCTGCCCTTATGCACTGCTCGTCACTGACAACAACATCCGGCAAACCAGCTCTGATCACTCTGAGCTGGTAGTATATCGGTCCAAATATCTTCGCCCTTGCATTGTATCTCGTCATGTCGTGTGCCGTGCAGCAAAGCCCTGCAATCTCAAAATCATCCAGCCTCCCCTGCTCTTCCAGATAATCCGAGATCGGCCTTGCATACATCACGTTGTGTCCTACAACCACAATTGTTGGCTTTGATCTATCAACTATACCAAAACCTGTGTCAACGAGTGGTGTGTTTGGCTCAGCCTTGGGGAGATTGAATGCCACTATCTGAGCGATGTCAGCAACCTCCATTCCTACGTGATCAGCCATCGAAACGTGCATCGATTTACTCTCGTAATCAACAAAGCTCTCCTCATTCCCTATGTGGGTGGAGTGAAGCACCTTTACTATCTCCCTCTCAGCCCACTCCAGAGCCTCTCTCAAATCGCCAAGAGTTCTCGGTTTTATTCCCACGACTGTCCTTATTAGCGGTGCCTCAACGTTCACGTTTCCTCCAAGGTCTATGGGCAGATCCTCGCCGTATTCCTCAATAAGGTGATCAAGCAGATGTCTGGCGTGAGCTGTGTGAGCCGATGCTCCTATACAGCACGCAATGGTTACAAGCCTTGCTTTGGCAGTTTTCAGATCAATACCACATGCACCTTTTTTGTTCATTGAAAGATCACATGGCCCCATGGTGCAGAGATTGCAGAAGTCCTGCATTGGGGCATAAAATGGCTCATAGCGGTCAAGCAGTTTGTGATCCCACTTTCTGAGTTCCAGAATTCCCGGTTTTATTGTGGGTCCAGCTTCCTCCCATTCCTCTTCTTCCTCTACAACTTTTCCGATGCGGATGCTGACGTTCTTTAATTCATCCACAACAAAAGCTCCTTTTTTCAGTTCAAACATAACATCACCTGCTTATCAACTATATGTTAAAATTTTAAAATTTATAAACCTTCTGCTGTTTTGGCTTGTTAAGAAAAATTAAAAAGTTAATAAATTTTTTTAACATCCGAAGAAATTAGCGTCGTTTTTTCAACTTCGCTGAACGCTTCCAGAAAGAGTTCTGTCTGCTCCGTAGGGTGAAGAGTTTTCAGGAAGGGGTACGAAACTGGCTGGTAGAGGAGTTCAGCAACTATTTTTATTGGTTTTGAGAAGTTTCCGTAAACAATGTATGTAACCTCATCCCTGCCATCCGAGAAATTGGGATCTGCTGATGCATTGCCTTTTACCACCGTATCCGGATGAGCTCTGGATTTCTCAAACCCTTCTGGCAGGATTCTGTTGTCCTTAACGTAGCCAGATGCTTCAAGCAACGTCCATGTTACTCTGCCATTCCTGGTCATCATCACAGATTCGTAAATCTGAACGTCCTCACTGCTATCTATAACATCATGATGGGGTTCGAAAGGTTCATCTTCCCCCTCAATTCTTCCATCAGCACAGTATTTCCCGGACTCAAACACAATTCCACCTGAATCCTCGATATAGAGGTGTATGAAAGCCCTTCTCGACGGAAATCCTGTCGGAAACTTGTGCCCCGCAAAGTTCTCGACCGCAACCTTGACGACGATCCTGTCATTATCAATTTCCACCGATTCTATTTTAATTTTTGCTGCAGATTTGAGCAGATTTTCAGATCTCTCAGCGCCTGTGTTGTCCCCCATCATTTTTAGCACCTGCACGTTACCTCCAACAAAATAATGGGCTCTCATGTCCCTCACCGGGGCATTTCTGGGCATTGATGTTATTTTCGCCTCTGCTTCCTTCATATGGCACGTCTGGCACGGCACATTCGGGCTGTAAATGCTGTTCAGCCACTCGAGGTAGGGTGTTTGTTCTGGAAAGGCTCCAACTATCTCCCCATTTTCAACTGTTGGAGTGTATAGCGTGTGGCAGATTGCACACAGTTCTGCACTCCTTACAATATCCCCCTTAACAGGCCGGTATCCCGATATTCCTGCCATTAATTCTGGCCATACAGGCTCGAAGGGTCCGTAAATTTTCCTGTCAGGTTTTTTAGTCGCAAAATCAAGTGAATAGTTGCCACTGAAACTGCTTTCTTC
>CAZZLE010000311.1:0-3541 GCA_964654595.1 uncultured archaeon
CCTGCCTGGAAGGCTTCCCGCCTGGAGCCAATTGAGGCTTTGAGGTATGAGTAATATACAGCAACCCCCGAATCGGTTTCATGATAATAACAGACGACCACATGCATCTTTACAATAATCTCAGACTGAAGGCTCTGGAGCAGTTCAGGGAAGCTGGAGGAACACATGTCTTTCTTGTTAATCTTCTCTGCCACCATTACGAAATAAGGCCAAAAAGCGGTGCTGATTTCAAAGAGATGTTTGAGAAGCATCTGAACCTTGTCAGAAAGGCAAACAAAATCGTTAAGGCTTATGCAGTCCTTGGAGTCCATCCTGCTGAAATTACAGTCATAGGAGACAAAACTGGTTATGAGAAGGCAGCTGAGATGATGAAAGAAGCCCTGGAGATTGCCGGGAAGTATGTTGAAGAAGGAGAGGCGGTGGCACTTAAATCAGGAAGACCGCACTATGCTGTCAGCAAACAGGTATGGCAGCTGAGCAATGAGGTCTTAAAGCACGCTTTTGAGGTTGCCAAAGATGCCGGATGTGCGATCCAGCTTCATACGGAAAGCTATACCAGAGAGGGGATGTTGGAGATTGCAAAGATGGCAGATGAGGTCGGGCTGAAAAGGGAAAAGGTCGTGAAGCATTTCTCACCTCCCTTCATCAAGGAATTTGAGGAAATAGGGATCTTTCCATCCGTGCTTGCAAGCAACAACAACGTTCTGAAAGCTGCAGAGAATGGAGATCGCTTTATGGTTGAGACGGACTACATTGACGACAGAAAAAGGCCAGGAGCGGTTCTTGGGCCTAAAACTGTCCCGAAAAGGGTTAAAGAACTGGTGGAAAAAGGATATGAAGATGTTGCTTACAAGATATGTGTTGAGAACGTTAAAAAAGTTTATGGAGTTGAAATAGAAGAGTAGTCTGGATAATGCTGGCCGGAGATTTTGCTGTTGTAAAGGCAAAGAAAGAACTGGAAAGAAGAGGTTTTGGCATAAAGAGAGGGGATAAAATCTACCTCCACCCTCTTGAAGCAGTTTACCTCCAAAACAAAGGTATTGAGAACTTCGGGAGGCTTGAAGAGGTTTTGAGATGGGCTGAAAGCAAAGTAGAGGACTTCTCAACCTACTACTTCGTTTACGAGGATTTGAGAGAGAGGGGGAATAAAGTGAAAATTCAGGGAGAGCTTTTGCTGACAAAGAAACCTTATCTGCCAGTTTCAGAGAGAAGGATAATAAGAATGGAAGAAATTGCAGAGAAGGTGAGAAATTTTGATGAGCTCAGACTTGCTGTCGTTGATGAGGAGAGCGAGATAACATACTTCAGAGTCTACGAGCCAGAAATGATCGGAGAGCAGAGAGAGGAACTTCCTGAGATAGAGGGAATTTTGTCGGGTGAGTTTGTGATTACAAAAAGAACAGAGATATTCAGCAGGTATTTCTACGGGAGTGAAAAGGGTGAGATCATAACTCTCTCACTGATTGAGAGTCTCTATCTTCTCGAAAAGGGAAAGCTAAGGCTGATCAATGCTGATAAAGCCATGCTTGTTGAGATAGCTAAGGAGATTGAGAGGAACTTTGAAAGGAAGTATGCGGTTTACAGTGACCTGAAGAGGAGGGGATTTGTTGTTAAAACCGGATTCAAATTCGGCAGTGAGTTTAGAGTTTACAGAAAGGTGGAGAGCGTTGATGACCTTCCGCATTCGGAGTTTTTGGTTGATATTGCTGATGATCTCAGACTCACAGATCTGGCAAGAGCCGTGAGGTTAGCTCACAGCGTGAAGAAGAAAATGGTCTTTGCTTTTGGTGAAAAATACCTCTGCTTTGAAAGGGTAAAGGTTTGAGGTGGAGAATGGTAAGGGTTGTTGTGGGTTCAAAGAATCCCACAAAAATTGAGGGCACGAGGCTTGCATTCAGGCAGTACTATGATGATGTGGAGGTAGTTGGTGTTGAAGTTACTACCAGCATCCCTCCCCAGCCATTTAACAGCAGCACGATAAGAGGTGCAATTGAGAGAGCAAAGAAAGCCTACTCCCCGGAATTTGACTTCTCTGTGGGAATAGAGGCGGGACTTTTTAGCTTTGATTGCACCATTTCAGGTTACCTCGATTTTCAGGTTGCTGCTGTTTACGATGGCAAGATATGCTCGATCGGATTTGGACCGGGCTTTGAATACCCGAGGTTGGTTATTGAGGAGGTGCTGAAGGGAAGGGAAGTCGGTGAAGTGATGGAGGAAGTTTCAGGGATAAGGGATCTCGGTAAAAAATGGGGAGCTGTACATTACCTTAGCAAGGGTGCGATATCAAGAACAGAGTTATCGAGAATTTCAGTCACAATGGCCTTGATTCCGCTGATAAATCGCGAGATTTACCTATGAGGGTAATAAGAGAGTTCGACCCGTGGAAATCTCCTCTCTGCACCTGTCCGAAAAAGTACTCGTTCAACCCGTATACCGGCTGCTCGCACGGATGTTACTACTGCTACGCAACATACATTCCAGATTTCTACAAACTCAGGGAGAAAAAGAGATTGTTCAGGGAACTTGAGAGGGATCTTAAAGAACTTCTACCAAACTCTCTGATTTCGATGTCCAACAGCTCGGATCCATATCCTCCAGTTGAGAGGGAAAGGGAGATAACGAGGAGATGCCTTGAAATTTTAAGAGATTACGATGTCAGGCTCATGGTGGTGAGCAAGAGTGATATTGTTCTGAGAGACCTCAAAATTCTCAGTGAAATGAGGTGTGCGGTCAGCATAACCATTACCGGTCTTGATGAATTTGAACCATATGCCCCCTCAACTGAAAAAAGAATAGAAGTTCTGAAGACCGTGAAAGACTGCGGAATTCCTGCAGTACTTCGCTTTGATCCTGTAATTCCGGGTATAAACGATGGGAAACTTGAAATAATTGAGAAAACAATGCCTGATCACGTGGTTACATCGACTCTGAAACTGAAAACAGATTCCATGGTGAGAATGAGTGAAAGACTTCCATGGCTGAAAAAAGTTAGCTTTGAGAGAAGAGGTGCTTACAGATATTTCCCGGAAGGCGTGCGCAGAGAAATTCTGCAAAAAATAAAGAACTTCTGTGAAGAACTTGGAATCAGTGTGGGTTTCTGCAGGGAGGGTTTTGAATTCCCGTCGAATTCATGCGATGGCAGTCACCTTTTACCGGGAAATTTTTAAATACATGAGAGAGATTACAGAGGAGGAGGTGTAAAATTGAGCCTTACGAGGCTGTTTCTTCATGAAAGAACTGTAGAAATTTTTCTCAGAATTCTCAAAGCCGAGGAGAATGGTGAAAAAGTGTATCCGCTTCAGATATCAACCGACGTCGGTTCTCCGTACAGTTACGTTTCTAAGGTTCTGGGAGAACTTGAAAAATGCTCTCTCGTTGAAAGTAAATCTGAGGGCAGAATGAGGGTTTTATCCTTAACACCTTACGGAAAGGCAGTTGCTGAAATGCTCAGAGATCTTTACGAAGAGCTCAAGAAGGACTTCAGCTCAAGAATGAAGCTTGATATCCTCAAAAACGTTTATGCCAAAGCCAATGGAGACCT
>CAZZLE010000312.1:0-2323 GCA_964654595.1 uncultured archaeon
GTAGATGTAAATGATGAAACCCCCGCCTATAAGAAGATAGACCGCTGTTAGAATTAATGTAAGGATATAAAAGTAGTAGCTCATTCCATCACCTCAAATCCGGGAACCATACACTTTCCTTCAACCTTCTCGTCGTAACGATGCATTCTACCATCATAACACCTTGCATTGAGGAAATTTTGGACACTATCTCTCCTATTCTGTCAAGGTCGTTCGACCTAACCTTGACTATCATGTTGAAGTTCCCCAGAGCTTTGTAGACTTCAACCACATCGCCAATTGATTTTATATTATTAAAAATTTTTTCAGGATTCTCGGCACTTACCAGCAAAAATGCGGTTACAGAATCAAACACATCCGGATTTACTATGGCTGTATAGCACTCAATAATCCCCTCTTTTTCGAGCTTTTTCACCCTCTTGTGAATGCTTGAAACGGACATGTTAAGCATTTCAGCAAGTTCTGAGAGTGTCTTTCTTGAATCTTTGATGAGCTCGGATAGTATCAGCATATCTTTTTCATCCATATTTAAAATCTTTCTGTCCTAAGATAAATTTTTTGTTACAAATATGTAAGTTCCTCCTCTCTCAAAAACCTTTTCAAAGCACCTCTCAAATCTTTCCGGGTTCGCTGAAAAAACTCTTTTCTCCTCGTAGCCCAGGAAAATGAACTTCACACCATACTTCTCAACTATTTCATTCATTTTTTCGCAGCTCTCTGTGGTGTAAAAACTCCTGACATCCTTCGCTCTCTCAGCAACGAGAGTGTAGTTTCTTCTCCAGGCATACTCGTGATTCGTCCAGGCAATCACCGCAGGATTTCCGGTGAAGGCTGCAACCCTTCCGCCATACTGATAACCACACAGAGATCCCTGAGTACAGCCCTCCTCGATTATCACTCCCTCCTCCTTCTGAAGCCACTTCACAGCATAGTAGTCTCCATCGTAAGCCCTCATGAAGCTCATTCCATCAAGTGTCATTTCTGCAGTGCTGTATCTCACAGGAGTTGCGGCAAATGGATAAATTATCCCAATTACAAGCAATGCAACAATCACGTACTTCTTCCACTCCTTCCATTCAGCTTTCATTGAGGCTGAGATCATGAGAGCCAGCCAGGCGAAGATGTAAAACTTGAATACTGTGTTCATTCTCGATTCGACAGCGAAAAAATCTGGAGTTATGAATGCCAGCAATCCTGAAAGCATTATGGCAGAGTAAGTTTCTCTTCTGAAAATTCCGATGAGAGCTGTAGCCAAAAGAGGTGTGAGAACTGCAAGAACCGGAGAGAGGAAATAAAGAGGGATGGAGAGTGGCAGAAAGTAGAATGTCTGCTTTTTAGCCGCGAGAATATAGCAGGCAGCAACCGGTGTGAAGGCGTAAAGAATGAACTCGTGGATCTCGCTTCTATCTTTTACTACCAGAAAACTGGCTGCGGGAGTGTTCATGTGCAGGAAAAACACAAATGCAGGAGCTGCAGAGAGAAGTGCACAAAAAACCAGCCATTTATCCCTGATCGCAGCTCCAGCTGAGAGAACAGCTACGAGTGCAAGAGGGTAGTGCCATGAGTTTGTGGCAAAGAGTGTGAAAAGCGAGAGGATAATCGCTGAGTAGATAAACCTGCTTTTCTCTTCACGAGCAATTAAGGCAAAGATCAGGGTAATTATGGGGATAGCAACAACATGAGCATGCAGATCAGCATGAATGAAGCTGAAATAAGGAAACTCGTTAATTGTGCTGGCAATAACTCTCGTGCAGTTCCAGTAGTATCCAAAATCCACAGCTCTGCCAGAAAAAATGCGACTGAAAAAATCCAGGAAGGAGTAAAGATTTCCTGAAAATACGGCAAGAAAAACTCCGGATAGGGCAATTTTTAAGCCTCTTCTCTTTAACATTCCGTATATTGTTAATGAGGTGTATGCCGGCAGTGCGGCAACGGCAACATTGTAGCCCACCTCCGGGGGGGAGAGGGAGAGCAGAGTTATGCTTGCCCCTATCAGGTGGCCGAAGTAATAATAGAAATCCAGCTTCTCTCCTGCAAGAAAAGGGTCACTGGGTGGGAAAGAACTGGCTTTCAGTATGGCGTTCATGAATGCTGAATCCATGAATTTTTCCGCATCGAATATTTGTGGATTCAGGAAACGCAAAAAGATGAAGAACGCAAATACTGCAAGGAAAACATTTTCATCTCTTTCCACTTTCACATTGCCTTTGTAAATGGTGTAGAGGGAAAGGAGCATTAAAAACAGAAATGAAACATAGAAGGAGATTTTGAAGGGAACAAAGAAGCCGGCAAGGAAAGATGCTGTGGAGAGAGTTAAGAGGGA
>CAZZLE010000313.1:0-4410 GCA_964654595.1 uncultured archaeon
TACTTGGATGATATAAAAGAAAGAATCGAGGAGATCAGGAATAAAGTAAATGAGGGAAAGGCAAGAGCAGGGGAGATAAACTCTGAACTGGAAAGGTTAAGGAGAGAAGAGAAGGTAATAGGAAAAGAACTCAAAGAACTCAGAATTGTGAGAGATGAGCTGTTTGGGCAGATAAAATCTGCGGAGGAAGAGAAAAGGAAAATTGAGGCAGAGATAGAAAGGCTTGAGGAGAGGATAAAGCTTCAAAATGAGAGGCTGGCAATGGCGGACATTAAGATTGCCGAAATAGGTGAGGTTGAAGTTCCTGAAAACCTTCCACCGCTTGAAGAGGTATACAGGATACTCCAGAAGGTTAATGAGGAACTTTCAGAGTTTGGAGATGTCAATTTAAAGGCCATTCAGGAGTATGAAGAAGTCAGGTCGAGAAGAGACGAGATGATAGAGAAAAAAATGATACTTGAAAAGGAGAGGGCTGATATTCTGGAGAAAATTGAGAGATACGAGAGAATGAAGAGGGAAATTTTCTTTGAGGTTTTCACAGCTATAAACAGAAACTTCGCAGAAATCATCAAAGAGCTTACTGATGGTGAGGGGGAGCTGTATCTCGACAGTGATGATCCATTTAACAGCGGACTCTACATCAAAGTCAAACCTAACAACAAACCCGTCCAGAAACTGGAATCAATGAGCGGTGGAGAGAAGAGCCTTGTAGCACTTGCTTTAATTTTCGCCATTCAGATGCACAAACCTGCCCCATTCTACGCCTTCGATGAGGTCGACATGTTTCTCGACGGTGTGAATGTTGGTAAGGTGGCGAAGATGATAAAGAAGAGGTCGAAAGACGCTCAGTTCATAGTGGTTTCGCTGAGAAAACCAATGCTGGAGCAGGCAGATGCGATAGTTGGAATAACACTCGGGAGGGATAACATATCGCAGGTGACTGGAATCAAGCTGAAGAGCTGAACTTCGAGGATCCAATAGAGATTTTAATTGAGATGGCAAAAAAGGGGGAGATTGACCCCTGGAACATCAATGTAGTTGACGTTACGGATAGATTTCTCAAAAAAATTGAAGCTGCAAAAAAACTTGATCTTAGAGTTTCGGGCAGAGTTCTGCTTTATGCTGCAATTCTGGTCAGAATGAAGGCTGAGGCCATAACCCTTGAAGCTCTGGGTAAGGATGAGGAGATGACTGATGAGTTT
The DNA here is from genome assembly GCA_964654595.1 of uncultured archaeon. Lineage (GTDB taxonomy): Archaea > Halobacteriota > Archaeoglobi > Archaeoglobales > Archaeoglobaceae > Archaeoglobus. The sequence continues at coordinate 1,203 of CAZZLE010000313.1, forward strand.
TACGAATACGACTCCTTCCAGTTTCTTGATGAGCCTTTAGAGTTTTCTGAAGGAGTTGATGAGGAGATTGATGAGGTCATTTTTAAAGCTTTGATGAGAAGGAGAGTTAGAAAGATATCAACTTTAAAAGATTTGATCGAGGAGCTCAGGAGGGCTGAGGAAGTCGAAAAAAGAAGGAGGAGGCGTAAAAGAAGAGAGAGGCAGGAAGAATTTGGCATTGATGCAGCTCTAAGAGTTCCGCATGAGGAAAGTCTTGAGGAGATGATCGTGAGAGTGGAGATGGAGGTTTTAGAAGCTTTGAAGAAAAACAACCCGGTGACCCTGTTTTCCCTTGTGAAAACGTGGGACATACCAACTCTTGTTGATTACTACGTCTCGATTCTGCATTTAGCTTTTAGAAAAAAAATCGAAATCAGTCAGAGGGAGTTTTACGGGGATATTGAGATTCAGAAGTTAAACTGATTGTTCCGCTTGTTCATATGCAAATCTATCTGTCTGCTTTTTCGATTTAAAAGTCAGCTATTAGTGTAACTCATGTATTGAGAATTTATTCGTCCGATTACTATCTTTCTGTCTGAGATGCTCCAACAATCAGCACGACCTTAAAGTCATTCACCATACTCCTCCGCAGGCGGCATTTACCCTCCTTAATCAGCTTCCAGAGTGTGTGCACCCTCATGAAGGATTTGCAACCCCTCCGAAAATCGTGAGGGGAGTCAAGATTTTTTATTTTAAATTAATCGAAAGATTTGCAAACGAATAAAATAATGCTTTTGACTGTGCTTTCATACCCTAACTCTTCTTTCAAGCTCCTCAACATGATTTGCAAGGTTAATAAATAGCATAATTATATTTCCACGTCCTTTAAAATCATTCTTCAAATTGTGGCAAGCTGTCGTGGAAAGGTATTTTAAACTTTTGTGCTTAAATATTAATAGTATGGCTAATATGACAATGGAAAGATTAAAGATATTGAAGGTGTTTCTTGAAGCACTAAGAAAGAGTATTGACTTTAAATTCAATGTTAACAGTTTTGATCACAGGCTCAAACTTCAAAAGCTCGTATACATCGCAAAGTCTCTGGGCGTTCCGAAACTCGAGTATGATTTCAACCTCTATCTCCGTGGTCCCTATTCGCCGGAGCTGGCAGATGACTACTACAACCTTGTTGAAAGTGTAGGGATATGTGAGGATGAAGTAGAAACCCTACTAAGCAATGAAGCGTTTCGCAAATTTGCTGAACTCGTTAATGGGAAGGATGGACTTTGGCTTGAGATTGCGGCAACGCTAATCGAACTTAAGAAGGTAGTGGATGATTTGGTAAGGCGTGAACTGGCTAAGGGCGATAAAGATGAGCTTCTCATAAACCTGACAATCAACAGAAAACCCTTCGCTCGTCGGGAATATGTTGGGGAGGTTCTCGATAAGCTGAAACTACACAAGGCTATTTAATTCCTGCAAGTGTTTCCACCACATTTATTTTATGCTCGCACACGATTTCAATATAGATGGACCCGTAGTCAAGGATTCTTCTGTCCAGAGTCCAGATGTACCTGCAATCTGGATCCAATGATACTTGGGAGAGGAACCAAATATCGTGAATGTCCATTCCCCATTGGATTTCGCCACTCCACTCCCTTTTAATTATTTTATTGGCTCTATCAAACACTTCATACACTTCATTATTCCAAGGATCGGTAGTTGTTTTCCCACTTCTCACGATCTCGACTCCTGTTTCTCTAAGAAAACTGCCAAGAGCTTCAAAAACATCCTGATCTTTCCAGCCTTTTTTTAAGCACTGTCCGATTGCTTCTCCCAGTGAGGACTCCAATATTACAAAGTGATATTTCGATTTCAAACTTCTTAATTTCGGCAGTTCTTGGTTAAAAAAGGCAGTAAGGTCTCTGTTGTTCTCTACTTTCATCTTAATGTAGTCGACAATTACTGATGCTTCAATGTAAATCTTACTCATGCTAGTTATGGTTATGCTACAAGTTTTTTAATCATTTCTGTTATTGTATTATTTTATTAACATGGATAATTTTAATATTTAACAAATTTTCCTATTCGGAAGGACTTTTTTATATCCCCTTGCAGACTTGATCTCGAGTCAATTTAGGGTCTTCTTCTTTTGCCATTTTCAATCGATTTTGCGGACGTTTCTTCTAAAATACAGATACTGTAACTGTAGATGAAATCCAAGATCTATAAATGAGGTGGTTTCTGAAGAGCTGCGAAGAGCCGTGGAACAGTATGATGCCCAAGCTCAATCTTCACCCCTCTTTTCAGTTGATTCCTTTTTTCTTTTATAACAAAAAAACAGACTTTTGAAGTGGTAGAGATCTTCCTTTGTCACGTATAAGCGTATTCTGAAAAGTGGTGTCCTTATTTCATAAACGCAAGAATCACACAGGATGGATCCAATCTCACATAAAAATTCAATGTGAAATTAACCATCGCACAGATCTTTCGATATCTTCTCCACCCGCAAGGGATGCAAGAATGCAAATATTAATATATCCTTTTATTAACAAAAGGTATGGTATTGGAGGGATCAAAAGGTAAAGGTAATGAGTTTAGCGGGAATTTGGCTATTTTTTGCAGCGATGAGAGATTTGCTTTTGCAACCATTGACTTCATAAAGCAGGTTTTGAAAATGGATAACTTCGACTTGATCGTAGTTCCTGGAGGACCGGCTTTCATAGCTCAATCGGAGGTTTCACTTATTGACCGCCTTGAGCTGCTGCTAAGAGCTCACAAAATTAAAAAAATAGCCCTTGTAGCTCACGAGGATTGTGGATATTATCGCAGTCAAAATCCGGAACTTTCTACAGAAAAAATCCATCAAAAACAGCTTGATGATATATCAAAAGCAGTAAAAGACCTGAACAGAAGAGGTATTGAAGTTTTTGCCTTCTTCGCATTTGTGGAGGGGAATGAAGTAGTTTTTAAGGAGCTATCCTCTTCACCCTGATTGAGATTTTTTATTTTTACTCCTCTTTTTAAAATTGCTAAAGGCAGAAAGTGGTACCTAAGTAGCTCAGTACTTTCGATATTTTTAGCAATCAAGTGAGCATTCATCAAATAAAATATGGGCAAGGCACACGTCCAGCTAAAGCACCCTTTCCAGAAACTCCCTCTCCCTCTCAACGCAGAAGTCGAAGAAGTCGAGATAAACGTCGAAGTGGTCTCCATCAACTCTCAAAAC
>CAZZLE010000314.1:0-10351 GCA_964654595.1 uncultured archaeon
AATGGTGTTATAGCAATTAAGATGAGAGGGGGCGACAGGATAACCTGGATGAACGCTTATGAGGATAATCATTTGCTTATGTTTACAGAAAAGGGCTGCGGAAAAAGATGCAATGCTGATGAGGTCAGATTCGTTGGGAGAGGTTGGATGGGGTTGGTAGGTTACAAGATTTCAGAAAAAACCGGCAAGCTGACTTTCATAGCAGCATGCAATGGAGAAGAAGCCTTCATCATGAGTGAAGACGGATACTGCATCAGAATAGACTCCTCAACGATACCCGTGCATGGAAGATATTCATCCGGAGTTGTTGTGGCAAAGAAGGGTGTTAAAAGGGTTGCATTGAAGAAGGTTTGAAAAGGTTAAAACAGATCCTTGAGGTCCCAGAGAAGTTTTGGATGCGCCTTCAAAAGCTCCTTGACTATGGCAGCAACGCTCATTTCCCTCAAATTTTTGCCGGCAATCGCTCCTGCAAGCTTGTTGAGAAGTGCATCATCCATTTCGATGAACTTGAGCTGAAGCTTTTTGTTCCGCCTTAGCTTCCTTCCAAAATCATTTTTCCACAGATCGTCGTATTTTCTGAGGAAGTTTGCAGAAAAATCATTTCTCTTAACAGCCTCAGCAGCAACCTTTCCTGCATAATAACCTGCAGATAATGCGTTTGCAATTCCACCTCCTGTTATAGGATCAGCATGGTATGCAGCATCGCCTGCAAGCATTATGTTGTCTGCAACTGCTGTTTCGATCTCTCCATAAACCGGAACAGCACCTGCAACAAACTCAACAATTTTGCCCTCAATCCCCTCTTTCTCGATGAACGCATCAAGATACTCCCTGGCTGTTTTTTCGGCCATCTTCGGCAAAACACCTATCCCAACGTTGGCGGAACCGTTTCCCTTCGGAAATATCCAGGCATAACCTCCTGGAGCGATTTCTCTGCCGAGGTAGAAGTGGGTGTAGTTCTCGTCAATGTCGAGCCCTGTCATGAGATACTGAGCACAGCTTTCGACTTCATTTAGCTTGAGGGTTTTTATGATTCCAGCTTTTCTTCCAATCTTGCTCTCAACCCCATCAGCACCAATTAAAATCTTTGTCTCAACTTCCCATTCCTCCCCAAGTTTCCTCAACTTCAACTTTACCTTCCCATCTTTCCTCTCAAAGTCAATCATGGTGGTTTTAACGTAAACCTCCGCTCCGGCTTTAGCTGCGAGTCTTGCAACATGGCGGTCGAAGATTTTCCTCTCAAGAACGTAACCAACCTCATTTCCAGCCATATCCTCTGACATTACGATTTCAGTTTTATCGGGAGCATATATTCTCGCCCCCACCACTTCTGCGGCTATCCATTTTTTGTCAACTTCAAAAAATTTCTCTATGCTTTCCCTGCTTATACCCTCAGCGCATCTTACAGGTGTGCCGATTTCCTGCCTTTTTTCAACCAGAAGAACGTTCAATCCCTGCTCTGCCGCAGTCTTTGCTGCCATGCTCCCTGCCGGCCCGGCTCCAACTACAACCACGTCGTACATCAATCCACCTCCACCATTGCCAGTGCTCCCATCGGACACATCTTCACACAGATACCGCATCCCGTGCATCTTTCATCGTAAATTTCGAGAAAAGTTTCGATAAGTTCATTTGCATCTGCAGGACAGACAGCAACGCACGCGCCACAGTAAGCACATTTTCTTCTGTCAACGATAGCCTTTCTTCCCATGGAAGAAAGAAAAAATGCGAATATATTTGCTTTTCGTTACACTTTTTCTTTAAGCTCTTTTACCTCGATAGCTTCAACAGGACAGTTCACAACGCAAAGACCGCAGGCAGTGCAGGTTTCGCTCACTCTTCCCACAGCCCTTCCGTTCACGATTTCTATTGTGTTACCATTGTAGCTCACGGGACATATGTTCTCACAAATTCCGCAGCCAATACAAAACTCTCTGACTTTTATTTCCTTTTTCCTGCTTCTCTCAAATTTCCTGAATTCAACCTCTATCTCCTCTCTTAACCTTCTTCTGATCTCTATTGCCTCTCCGGGACAGTATCTTTCACACGTACCGCAGAAGTTGCATCTGTCACTGAAAACGACTCTCTTTTCAGGATCGTAGACGTAAGAAATGGCGCTGTTCGGACAGACATCTCTGCAGACCGTGCAGGTCTCGAGACATCTTTCTCTGATCCACTCCTGCTCTCCTTCAAATATCCTCTCAATCTTTATGGCTCCAGTTGGACATGCCTCTCTGCACATTCCGCATGTGGAGCAGGAGCTTTCATCAACTATAACCGTTCCGATAACGGCATCTTTTCTCTGCTCAAATATCCTGCACGAATCGCAGCGAACTGTAATGACATCCATCGGGCAGATCTTTGAGCATATTTCACAGTAAATGCACTTGTTTTCATCAATAACAGGCTTTCCGTGGTAGACCTTTATCGCCTTGGTCGGGCAGTTCTCAACGCACAGTCTGCATTCTATGCATCCCTCACCTATGCTTATATCACCCCTTCTCAACTTCCGGATGTCAACACTTCTCACAACTTTAATCGCATCTCTTGGACAGGCTTTCATACAGAGTGAGCATAAAATACAGTCCTGAGGATTTACATCAACTTTCTTGAATCCAATTTCTTCTTTCAAAATTTCAGTATAAACCCCACCTTCTTTACCATCCCTGAAAAACTTCAGAGCTCCAAATTGGCAAAAATCGCTGCAAGTTCCACAGACGGCACAGTTATCGCTGATATCAACTTCGAATCCTTTACCGTTCCTAATTACGCTAATCGCTGATTTGGGGCAAACTGACTCGCACATTCCGCATCCCACACACTTTTCAAAGCTGAAGTAGAGGTAATTTCCCCTCTCCTCGTCTCTTGCGACCTCTATAATGCTATCACCCCCTTTTTTTGGCTGTAGTCAGAAATCGTTTTATAAGCATTTTGGTTGGTAAAGTGCGTAAAGTATCAAAACAAATGAATACGTATTAGTTCGTATGGTAAGATTATTTAGCTGACAGCCAATTACCTCCATGGATATCTGGGGATTTGTTAAAAAGTACTATATCGATTCTATTGTTTACAAGGAAGGATACAATGTGGTGAACACGCTTACATGGGCTGGAATTCTGATTGTTGCTGTTTACGTCCTTTACAGGTTTCTCAGTAAGAGGCTTGAGTTTGACGAGAAGTTTGTCTATGCAAACATTCCTTACATTCTCCTCGGGTCGTCTGTGAGAGTTGTCGAGGATGCCGGATTCCTCAATCCGCCAATTTCCTACATCTTCATGACTCCTTTTATATATATCCTGATTTTCTTAGTTGCATTCCCGACGCTCTTGCTGTCCCTCAAATTCTACGGAGATAGATACTACAGGCCTTACTCAGCCATCGGACTTGTTCTTGCTTCAGGAGTTCTTATCCTGCTTTTCGTAAATCTTCCTGTCTTTAACGCATGGGTTATTCCAGCCGGTGTTGGTCTTGCTGCACTCTGTTCCGCGCTATTTTATGCAGTCTCGCTAAAACCAATGAGAAACAATCTCAGCATGCTTGTCATCTTCTCCCACATGCTTGATGGATTCGAGACTTTTTTCGGAATCTCATATTTGGGTTACTGGGAACTTCACGTCCTCCCCAGATACCTGATTGAAAAGTTTGGCCCTGCAATACTGCCTGTGGTAAAGTTTTTTGTTTTCTACGCCATTATTTACTTCCTTGACACCGAAGAAGATAAAAACCTTAAAAACTTTGTAAAATTCGTACTGGTTGTCCTTGGCCTGGCTCCGGCGTTGAGAAATGGAATAAGGATGATGTTCGGAACATGAAGGTCGTGACACTGCTGACGGATTTCGGTGATTTCTATCCCGGAGTGATGAAGGGAGTTATTCTAAGCTTGTACCCTGAAGCAAGGATTGTGGACATAACCCACAGCATTGAACCTCAGAACGTCTTTCAGGGTGCTTTTCTGCTTTATCACTCATACAGATACTTCAGGAATGCCGTGCACGTGGCAGTTGTGGATCCGGGGGTTGGGACGGAAAGAAGAGCTGTTTTGATAGAGGGAAAGAACCACACCTTCATCGGCCCTGATAACGGTCTTCTCTACCCCTCAGCAGTTGAGGATGGAATTAAGGCAGTTTACTCAATCAAGGCTGAAATATCTCAGCTGGTTGGAGACCTCTCCGCAACCTTCCACGGGAGAGATATTTTCGCCCCTGCGGCAGCGATGATTTTGAATGAGGATTATACCTACTTTGAAAAGTTTGATGTCCTGAATCTTAAGCAGCTTGAACTTTTTGATTACACAATCAGCGACACCAAGGTGAGGTGCAGGGTTGTTTACATTGATAGATTTGGAAACGTTGTCACAAATCTGAGGGAAGTGAAGGGAAAAAGATTTTACTGCAGGGGTGTTGAATTTCCATTGGTGAAAACGTACTCTGATGTGGAAAAGGGTGAACCCCTCTCGCTGATAGGAAGTTTCGGAACCCTTGAACTTAGCGTAAGAGAAGGCAGTGCTGCAGATATGCTTGGAGTTAGGAAAGAAAATTGGATTGAACTGGAGGTTTTGTAAATGGATGAAAAAACCCTTGCAAAGATGATTGAGGCTGTAAACAGGCACATGCCTCAGAAAACAAAAAGTCTGGCCGAGATGTTGAAAGAAAAAGATCCGACAATTAAAGCGAAGGATGGGAATGAATACTACATAGAAAAAAGGGAACTTGAGTTCATAGCCAAGTATGTAGACGAGCTTGACTGGGAAAGATTTCGCATCCCAATAATTCTCGAAATGAACGACATTGGTGGGGAAAGGGTGATTTATGTTAGAGATAAACTTCACGCTGAATTTATAAAAAGAGCTTTTGGTTTTGACAGGATTCTCAATGGCGTCCTAACACTCTACATGTACGAACTGCCTGAAATCAGAAGGAAGCTCAGGACTGCAAGCCAGATAATCTTTCGGGTGTCGCTGAAGTAAATTCATGAATGTTCTGCATCAAAGTTTGGTAAAAAAATTTTTGAACATTCATTCTGAATTGCTTCCATGAGAGCGGGAGGAGCGGGGGAGCTTTTTGGAACAAATGGTGTCAGAGGAATTGCAAATTCCGAACTCACAGCTGAGATGGCTCTCAATCTTGGCAGAACAATTGGAACGCTGAAGCGGGGGAAAATAGCCATCGCATGCGACACGAGGATATCGAGCTCAATGCTTAAATCCGCAGTTTCTTCCGGGATCATGTCAACTGGATGTGATGTTGTTGATATAGGCATCGCTCCCACCCCGGCCCTTCAGTTTTTTGTAAAGGAGACAGATTGTTCAGCCGGAGTTATAGTGACCGCAAGCCACAATCCGAGAGAGTACAACGGGATAAAGTTCGTTCAGGAAAATGGTGTGGAGTTCTACAGAGAGATGGATGAGGAGAGTGAGAGGATATACATGAGCAAGAAGTTCAGAATTGCTGGCTGGAATGAGGTGGGTCAGCTTTATCACGACAGTTCAGGGTTGAGGAGGTATGTTGAGGCTGTTGTTGATTCAGTCAATCTTGACAGAACTTACAGGGTTGCGGTTGACTGCGGAAATGGAGCAGGCTGTTTCACAACACCAGAAATTTTGAAGGAGCTTGGATGTGATGTATACGGGATAAACTGCAATCCTGACGGCAGATTCCCTGCGAGAAATCCTGAGCCAGTTGAAGCTTCACTGGATTTACTGAAGAAAGCCGTAGTCGACTTCAAAGCCGATTTCGGTGTGGCACATGATGGAGATGCTGATAGAGCAGTTTTTGTTGACGAAAAGGGAAACTTCGTTAATGAGGACGTGATGCTGGCATTAATGGCAAAGCACTACGTTGAGAAAAATAAAGGAGGGGTTGTTGTTACTCCCGTTTCATCATCAAAGTGCGTGGAGGATGCTGTTAAAATGGCTGGAGGAGAAATTGTTTACACAGCCGTTGGTTCTCCGGTCGTGGCAAAGGTGATGATAGAAAGAAATGCCATCTTCGGTGGAGAGGGAAACGGAGGTCTGATTTTTCCTGAACATCTGGTGGCGAGGGATGGAGGGATGAGTGTGGCAAAGGTTCTTGAGCTTCTGGATGAGACCGGAAAAAAGCTTAGCGAACTTGCTGCCGAGATTCCGAGATACCACATTGTGAAGGGCAAGGTGGAATGCAGGGAGAAAAAGAGGTTGCTTGAGGGTCTGAAGGAGGAGTTCCCGGAAGCAAACCACATAGATGGGGCAAGAATAGACTTCAGGGACGGATGGGTTTTAATTCGCCCTTCAGGAACTGAGCCCATTGCAAGGGTTTACGCTGAGGCCAAGACTGAGGAAAGGGCTAAGGAGTTATACGAGGTGGGGGTAAAGGCCATAAAAAAGATTTTAGGCTAAAAGCTTCTGGAACTTTCTTGCCATCCTTATGCCCTTTATTCTTAACTTTCTCCTCAATATCAGCCCGAGCGTCTTCAGCAACCCCGCCTTTCCCGTTGCAAGGGAATTTATCGTTTCAAAATCAGAAGAGATTAATGAATACTTTCCTTTTGCTGGTTTTCCGTTGTAGACCGTTATTTTACCATTTTTAAACTCAACGGTAGCAGCAGCGTTCATATCTGTGAGTTCAATAACCAGGTTGCCCTCAGTGTTTCTGACAAGGTTCCCTTTTGACGGACTCTTGGTCAGGGCCTGGTCAATAAGCTGTCCAAGAATCATCGAAAGACCTTCTTTTTCATATACCACTTCTAAGGGTTTCTGTAAAGCTTCGTATTTTTCAAGAAAAGCACTGCTGCCAGCCTTGAAAACCGCTGCCAGCAGACCGAAGAACATGAAGAAGAACCCCGCAAAACCAGCAAGGAATGCAAGAACCCTGACACCGGAGATGAACAGAAAAACACCGCCAGTGAGAAGGAGGATTCCAACCACGATCCACATAAGTCCCAGCAGGAAGGCTTTTACGGCAAGTTTGAAGGCAGAACCCCATCTCATGTATGTATTGATGATGATGATTTTTTAAAGTTTTCTGTATTGTTTACAGCTTCAACAGTTGAGGAAAAACAAAAACACAAAGAGTGTAGCTCCGCCAACCGACCCGGGATCATGCTTTTCACCCGGGTGTGAGAGGCGGAGCCATTGTAAGTTTCTTTTCAACTTAGTTAAGCTTTGCGGTCTTGGAGAATGCTCTCATAAAAGCGGTGTAGCATGTAATAAATCTTCTGGACTTTCAGTTTACCTATAAGACTTTTGGCTCCTACCAAATGGAAAATATGCTTAAAATTCTACATCGATTCGAAAGCTTTATAGCATACACAGCAGGTCAGTAAAACATGAAGCTTTTTGAACCCATTGAGTTTGGAGGGATGAAGGTCAAAAACCGCATATTGATGCCCGCTGCCGAGCTAAACTACCACACCCCTGACGGAAGACCGACAGAAAGGCTGTTAAGATACTACGAGGAAAGAGCAAAGGGTGGTATAGGATTTGCAGTTGTTGGAATAGCAAAAATTGAACCCCACTTTTTTGGCGGTATAGCTGCTCACTCCGACGATTATATTCCTGAGCTAAAGAAAATCGCCGATGTTTTTCACAAATACGACGTAAAGTGTGCTCTTCAGTTATGGCATCCCGGCAGATACGAGATTTCCTTCGACCCCTCACGCACTCCTGTAGCACCATCACCCATACCTCCACCAATCTTCACCAAACGCACACCGAAAGAGCTTACAAAGGAGGAAATACTGCAAATTGAGGAGGAATTCGCGGATGCTGCTGTGAGAGCTAAAAAAGCAGGCTTCGATGCGGTGGAGCTCATAGGCTCTGCAGGTTATCTCATATCCCAGTTCTTCAGTCCTGCTACTAACAAAAGAACGGATGAATATGGAGGTAGTCTGGAAAACAGAACAAGGTTTGCTGTTGAGATTATAGAGAGAATCAGGGAGAAATGCGGTAACTATCCCATTATGATAAGGATTCCCGGAGATGAGTTCATAGAAGGAGGCAACACTGTAAAGGAGATGAAGCAGATAGCCAGGATTCTGGAAGATGCCGGAGTTGTGGCGATAAATGTAATGGCGGGATGGCATGAGTCGAGAAAGCCCCTGACAACAATGCTTGTTCCGAGAGGGGGTTTTGCTTACCTTGCTGCTGAGATAAAGAGTGCGGTAAGCGTTCCTGTCATAGCATCTCACCGCATTAACGATCCGTTTGTTGCGGAAAAAATTCTGCAGGAGGGCAAGGCTGATATGATTGCCATGCTGAGGGCTTTGATTGCCGACCCAGAGCTTCCAAAGAAGGCTAAAGAGGGCAGATTTGACGAGATAAGATACTGTGTAGCCTGCAACCAGGGATGCATGGACATGGTGATGCAGGCACAGCCTGTAACCTGTCTGGTGAATCCAATGGTTGGGAGAGAGGCTGAATTTGAGAATTTGAAGACTGAAAAACCGAAGAAAGTCGTGATTGTAGGCGGAGGACCGGGAGGATGCATGGCTGCAGAGCTTCTGGCGAGAAAGGGACACAGGGTTGTGCTGTTTGAAAAAACTGACAGACTTGGAGGACAGCTCAACCTGGCTGCGAAATCACCTCTGGCTTATGAGTTTGCTGAAGTTGGCAGATACTTCATGAACGTTTTGCCGAAGCTCGGCGTTGATGTAAGGTATAACACTGAAGCTGACGCTGCAAAGGTTCTGGCAGAGGAACCGGATGTTGCAATCATAGCTGTAGGTGCTTCACCAATTATACCGAACATTCCCGGAGTTGAGAACGCTGTAACCGCTTTTGACGTTCTTGCTGGTAATGCAGAGGTCGGAGACAGAGTTGTAGTCATTGGTGGAGGAGGAGTTGGATGTGATGTCGCGGCAGAACTTGCAAATGAGGGAAGGAAGGTCACAATTGTCGAGATGCTCCCAAGGATAGGGCAGGACATAGGTGTCTCCACCAGATGGACGGTGCTGCTGTACTTGAGTGAGAAGGGTGTGGAGATGCTCACGAACACAAAGGCTGTTGAGATAAAGCAGAATGCGGTTGTTGTGGAGCAGAATGGAGAGAGGAAGGAGCTTGTATGCGACACTGCCGTTATAGCAGTTGGAACGATGCCGAACAACGGGCTTTATGATGAACTCAATGGCAGGGTAAAGGAGCTTTACAAGATAGGAGACTGCTTGAAGCCGAGAAAAGCACTGGATGCGACAAGAGAGGCTGCAGATCTTGCTTTGAAGGTCTGATTCTCGGATCTGTTCTTTTTTTCATTGAATTGCAACTCAATTCCAAAGGAGCTTTTTTATTTTCCACTTGGTTGAATGGCTTTGCCATTTAAATAAACAAATAAGGCAAATTTTAAATAAAATCATGGTTAAGTTCGTTAAATGGAGGTGGTTGTTTGGCTTGCATAAGCAGCTGCAGCGTGTATCTGCCAGTATGGAAGCTCAGCAGAGATGAAATCTCCAAGGAGACCGGAATGCCTTCTCTTGGAGGGGAGAGAGCTGTAGCTCACTGGGATGAAGACAGCATAACAATGGCAGTTGAGGCAGCAAGAAATTTTACTGGAAAGTTTGACGCCGTTATCTTTGCTTCAACCTCCCCACCGTTCAGAATCAAACAGTGCGCAAGTTTCATAGCATCAGCGCTCGATTTGCCGGAATCAACTTTTACGATGGACATCACAGATACCATGAGAGCGGCCACTGATGCTCTCATCACAGCGAACGAGTTCGTGGATTCCGGTAAGTTTAAAAGAGTTCTCGTGGTTGCAGCTGATAAAATTCCAGCAAAACCCGGAACACTTTATGAACAGCTTTACGGTGATGCAGCAGCTGCAATTGTGGTTGAAAAGGAAGGGGGAGCTAAAATTCTGGGCTACAGCACCTCAACAAAGCCTCTGCCTGGCTCATGGATGCTGGCAGGTGATGATGCGGTAAGGGACTATGACATGAGGGTTGATGCAAGGTACGGTTACGCTTCAAGCATTCAGCAGGCTGCAATGCCGTTATTTGCAAAACTCGGCTTGAGTCCCGCTGACATTGACAGAATTGTTGCATCTGCTCCTGATCCGAAGAGCTATGAGGGTCTTCTGAAAGCCGTGGGAGCGAAACCTGAGGAGTTCTATTTCAGCAGTGTAGGCATTGCGGGATGTGCGCATCCTCTCCTTCTGCTCGCAACCCAGCTTGAAAAAACCGGCAGAATTCTGCTTGGTGGATACGGGGAGGGAGCTGACGTGCTTGCAATTGAAATAAACGAGGCAATGGAAAGCAACATCGGTAAGATGCTGGAAAGTAGGAAGGAGATTAGCTACGGGGATTATCTGTTCAACAGAGGGTTTGTTGGCATCAGAGATGCACCTGATCGTCCATCTCTGACGAAATTCTGGAGGGATGAGAA
>CAZZLE010000315.1:0-9807 GCA_964654595.1 uncultured archaeon
ATGAATGTGCCAGGAAGTATTCAAAAGTTTCAAATTACTGGGAGGTTGTAACGAGAAACTTTTTGAGGGCTAAAGATAATGGAGAACTTCTCATAAGACACCTCGTTATGCCGGAACACATTGATTGCTGTACGGAAAGAATTGTGAAGTGGGTTGCTGAGAATCTCGGCAGTGAGACGAGATTCAACCTTATGTTCCAGTACTACCCGACTTTCAAGGCGTGGGAGTATCCGGAGATAGCCAGGAGATTAACCATCGAAGAGATGAAGAGAGCATCAAAAATTGCTTCAGAACATCTGACGAACCTCGTATGATTGAGGAGCTTGTTGAGATTCTGGACAGAATAGAAAGGAAGACAACGCAAAAAATGCTGAAAGGGGAGATCTTCTCAGCTGAACTTCTCGCAAGAAGGGGAGAAATTGCTGTTTTAAGATCATCAGGCTTAATAAAGGCTGGAAGTGCTGTTGCAGAGATTAAGGATGATGCAGTTTACCCCGTTGGCTGGGTTGTTGATGCGAGGAGGTATGGAAATTCCTACCTCCTTGCAGTGAAAGAGCTGGAGGAATTTGATGGTAATGCAATTGTTGAGGCGGAGAACATTCTCAGCATAATACTCAGGAAGGAGGCTGCAGAGAGAGCAGAGGAGATTTTGAGTTTCAGCTACTGGAGCGGGGAGCTCAGGGATCTGAAAGCACCAGATTACCTCGATAAATGGCAGAAAAAATGCTACCTGGCAACCTGTTCACTGGGTGAAGGAGAGATTCTTCTTGTTATCGGCCCGCCGGGTAGCGGCAAAACGACGTTTATTGCGGAAGCTGCAAAGAAGCTTTCTGAAGAGGAAAGGGTTTGGGTTACATCAAACACAAACGTTGCTGTTGACAACGTCCTTGAAAAGCTGGAAAGGGCACTCAGAATTGGTCACCCGTCAAAAATAACCGATGGTGTTAGAAAGCACAGCGTTGAGTACAGCCTGCTATCCCAGATAAGGTTTTCCGATTACAGGGAGTACGCATCGAAGGTTGCGGAGGCTTACAGGGAGATTGCGAGGATTCAAAATGAAATGATCAGGAACGGGAAGATCGTCGTTGGATCGACGATTTTGAAGGGCTTGATGAGTGCTGTTAAGAACTACGACTTTGATACGGTTATAATTGACGAGGCAAGCAACACCTGCATCTCCACCGCCCTGCTCGCGCTGGAAAAAGCGGAAAAGGCTGTGGTTGTTGGAGACCCGTACCAGCTACCTCCTGTTTATGAAGTGGGCGGGCATAAGGCACTGAAGTTCAGCGCTTACAGCTTCCTTAGCAAAATCTACGGAAAGAACCTCTGGCTGAGAAGACATTACAGAAGCAATGCGAAGATAGCAGAGTTTGCAGCAAAGCACGTTTACGGTTTCCTCGAAATTGATGAAAAATGTCACAGCATTAAAATTGAGCCGTGCAGGACAACAATTCCTGAAGCAGGGGATCCTGAGAAGCCATTGGTTTTCATCGACTGCGATGGTGTGGAGAAGAATGTCGGAAAGTCGAAAGTGAACGAGGATGAGGCGGAAGTTGTTGCTGTAATTGCAGAGGAGCTTGCAGAATGTGTGGGGGAGGAGAACATTGGAATTATAACACCCTACGTCAGGCAGGCTGAGCTTATAAGAAGCATAATTTCCGAATTTGGTTTAAAAATTGAGGTCAGCACCGTTCACAGCTATCAGGGAAGGGAGAAGGATGTGATTATCTATTCCATCACCGCAACAGGCAATCCGTACTTTGCTTCCGAAAAAAGGCTTTTTAACGTTGCATTAACGAGGGCCAGAAAGAAGTTTATTGCTGTGGGCAGTGCAAAAGCTCTCCAGGGAAAGAATCTTCTGCTCACGAGGTTTATGGTAGCTGCCCAAAGAGATGGGGGTTTCGTCAGGTTTAACAAGTAAAAATGAAATTATTATGCAAACAGAGCCGCTCCAACAGCACCGACAATCTGTGGTTCGGGAGGCAACTTTATTTCCATTCCGAACTCCCTTTCGAGAGCTTTTTTCATCGCCCTGTTCTTTGCCACTCCACCTGTTAAAACAATATCCGGCTCAATTTTGACTCTTCTTGCCATTGCTGCAATCCTCGATGCTATTGCCTCATGAATTCCAGCCACGATGTCTTCAACTTTCTCCCCCGAAGCGAGATGGCTTATAACCTCCGACTCGGCAAAAACAGTGCAGGTTGATGATATTTTTGTCGCTTTTTCTGCTTTTTCAGCCACATCTCCAAGCTCTTCAACTTTTAAATTCAGAGCTGCTGCCATGACTTCCAGAAACCTTCCTGTGCCTGCAGCACACTTGTCGTTCATGACAAACTCCACGACCCTGCCATTTTCTATGGCAATAACCTTGCTGTCCTGTCCCCCAATGTCCACGACGGTTTTTGCTGTTGGAATGAAGTAGAGAGCCCCTTTAGCGTGGCAGCTTATCTCCGTAACCTTTTTGTCCGCAAAAATAACCTTGTTTCTGCCATATCCGGTAGCGATAACTCTTCCCACCTCTTCCTTCTCTATTCCAGCCGCTCTCAGCGTCTCCTCGAAGACTTTTATTGCAGTCTCCTCAAGATCAGGAGAGACCCTGATGATTCTGTATGCTATCAGCTCTCCACCTCTCATCAGTGCACATTTGGCCGTGAGAGAGCCGATGTCAATTCCTGCTGTTATCATTAACCCACCTGATTACTTTAGCGTCTCAAGAAAGGCCTCCAGCCTTGTCTCCACCTGTGCCTCGCTGAAGGCTCTCGAATCCACCATGTCTGCCTCTATAACAACCGATGGAGCATCTATCATCTTCTGCAGCTCATACTGTCCGAATGAATAGGGTTTGCAGCTCCTGTTTGAGTGTATGACAACTCCGTCGACATCATAGATTTCGATGAGCCTGTTTATAGCCTCCGCCATGTGCTCAAGTCCGATGTTGAGGTAGATGAAAGTGTAAGTCTCGGCCATGCTCCAGAAGATGTCACTCTTGTCCATGGAAATAAAGCCCGTCCAGGCATTTGTGTAAGTGTCTGCTACAAGGCAGGAGTTTCTTTCAGCAAAGAACTCAGCAAACCACTTCAGCCTGTACCAAACGGGAATGTTGTCCCAGAGTAGCCTTATTTCCTCGTTATCAACCGCTCCCTCTCCTTTTTTCACCCTCTCCTCAAGCTCCTCTCTCATCTCAGCGTAGAACTGAATTGGATACTCAGTTCCTCTAAGGCAGACTATCGGAGCCATGTTTATGAACGCATCAAAGCAGGTTAGCGGAGAAGGTTTGTGTCTGGCCATTCTCAGTACTTCAGAGTAAGCATTAACACCTCTGAGCGAGTTGACTATCGTTTCTCTCAACTTTGAATCGCTCAGCTCTCTTCCCGTAATTTTCTCAACAAAGTCCACAAACTCGTAAAGCTGATCATGAACGTATCTAACGTAGCTTTCCTTAAGCTCTTTCCTTACAAATGGTGTGTCGAGAACGAAGAGCGGAACCCTGAATATCCTGCTCAGCACCTCATACCACTTAACAACCGTGTTGCAGATGTTGTTGCAGGCAAAAAGAAATGTTGGTTCAGGCAGGCCACCAATCGGGCTTGTGCCAGCGTAAACACAGCCAATATCACAGCGAGCATAGGAGCAGAGGTCTCTCGAGAATCCCTTTCTCTCAGCAAAGTCGCTGAAGTAAGGCCCCTGTTTTGCAGCGCCAATCAATGCACCATGATTTTCCGGATAAACCGGGTAGATATCCATTGCATAGAGCAACTCAACGGGGGCACCGCTGGTTATCCATCCATTCACTTCTGCCTGCCTTCCCATCATGTAGTAGCCGGTCATGATCTGTCTCATTCTCTCGCTCGCCCTCAGCTTTTTCAGTCTCATGCTATCACCTCGTAGAAGGCTTCAATCCTCGTTCTTAGCTGCTCATATGATGCAATGGGGAATTCGAGTTCGATAAGCAAAACCTTCTTGCCCATCTCCTCAAGCTTCTCCTTAAGCTGAGGGTAATCGTAAAAGTGAGGTTCACAGAACTTCAGGAGAAGAAAAACCACACCATCACAGTCCTTAGCTTTTTCAAGAATGTAGTTAAACCTGTCATCGTTAGGAAAGTGCTTCGTTGGACAAGGTGCTTTGTTGAAGTATTTCTCCCCCAGAACCCTTAATCCTTCATCAATTGAATTTATATCCCGTGGAGATGTGTTGAAGGTGAAAAACCTCGTTCCCGTGCAGATGTCGTCTTTGAGAGCAAAACCTGCATCTTCAAAAAGCCTGTAAACCTCCACAAATGGGCAAACACTTCCCGTAATCAGGATTTTCGGCTTTTCATCCTCACCTTCCACTTCTCCAAGCCTGTCATCCACCAGCTTAATTGCATCCCTCACGTTCATTTCCTGAACTTTTTTTGCAACATTGTAGTCAGGTTTGATGCTGAAGAGCATCTTCAGTTTCTCCTCAAGATCATGATAGAGTGAAAAACTCTCTCTGAGACTTTCAAGCGTTATCTCACCACCCCAATCCCTTAGAACTTCAACGAAATCCTTAAGCTCCCTGAAGTAGAAGTCCTTGCTTTTTTCATCAACTCTCGTCGGAAATTCGAGGTTGTAAACTTTCATTTCTGTGTTTCTCTCCCAGATGTCTGCAAGGCGCATCAGCGTATCGCAGCACCTCGTGAAAACCACTGCCTGTATGTCAAGCTCCCCCCTTAAAGCCCTCTCAAGGCTCCCTCTTGCCTGAGAGCAGGCATAGCTCTGTATATGGGCTGTGGCGAGGCTGATTTGAGTATCACCGGCAAAAATCCTGACTGGTGTGAACCCCGCAGCATCGATAAGCTCTTTTGGAGTATAGGTGCAGAGGTATCCAACATTCATGGAGAATTTTGCAAGCTAAAAAATTAAAAATTTTCCGAAGGGAACTTACTTGGCAAGAACAATTTCAATTGTAGAAACGTTTGATCTTCTTCCCTGCTCGGATTCGAGCTCTTCGGTGTCAATCCTTATCTCCTTAACATTAACACCCGGCATGAATCTGTTCCTGACGATCTCTGCAACATCCACCGCTCTGCTGATGGCTCTACCTCTCGCCTTGATAACTACCTCCTTAGCCCCCTCGTTTAGCTGCGTCAGTGTTGCCAGCACGTAGTTCATTATAGGCTTGTTTCCGACAAAGACGACGTGTTCTGCCATGTTTTTCTCACCTCAGCATCTCTTAAAAGAAAAGGAATTTAAATTTTGTTGAAAAATAATTAATCATTGAATTTTTACTTCCTTGCTGCGGGCATGTTCCTCAACCACCCGAGATCTGGCAGATAAAGTCTCCTGAGGTCTTTGAGTCCTATTTTAAGCATAGCAAGCCTGCCAATCCCCAATCCCCATGCGAGAACTTTCCCCTCAATTCCGAGGGGTTTGGTTACCTCTTTTCTGAAAACTCCTGCCCCGCCAAGTTCAATCCATCCCAACCCCTCCACGTAAACCTCAGGCTCAACGCTCGGTTCGGTGTAGGGGAAGTATCCTGGTCTGAACCTCACATCCTCAAAACCCATCTTCGTGAAGAACTCCTTCAGAAGACCGAGGAGATGCTTGAAACCCACGTTTTTGTCAAGAACCACCCCTTCAAGCTGGTCAAATTCGGGAAGGTGGGTTGCATCAATCGCCTCCCTCCTGTAAACTCTGTCTATGCAGAAAGCCTTCTGAGGCGGTTCCGGGTTCTCGGCAAGGTAGTGTATGGTTATGGCGGTTGTGTGGGTTCTTAGGACGAGCTGCTTTGCTTTCTCAACACTCCACTCACCACCCCATCCTGTAGAACCTGTAATCCAGCCGTTCTCATGCGTTTGCTTGACTCTCTCCACAATTTCTCCTTCGAGGTCAACATAGCGGTCAAGATAGAATGTGTCCTGCATGTCTCTTGCTGGATGATCCTGAGGCTGGAAGAGAGCATCAAAGTTCCAGAATGCTGGCTGAACGTAGTGTCCTTTAATCTCCGTGAACCCCATTTCAAGAAATACCTTTCTGCACTCCTCTATAATTCTCTCGTAGGGATGTATCTTCCCGCCATAAACTTCTTTGGACGGAATCGTTATGTCGTATTTCAAAAACTTCTTTCCCCTCCATCTGCCATCAATCAGCATTTCGGGTGTGAGGTCTGTAATAATGTCTTCAGGCCCGATTTCAGGTTTTTTGAGAACTTCTATGAAAACAAACTTTGTTTCGGATTTGGTTACCAGCTTCCTTTTCAGGAGAGTTTTTATTGCATTTTCATCTGCCGTTTTACCCTCTTTGATGGCCTTAAGAATAGCTTTCTCACCAAAACTCGGTTCATCCCTCAAAATGATTTTTCCGTCCTTAACTTCAACGACACCCTTTCTCCTCAACCATCCGAGGGCTATCTCAAATTCTTTACCCATTCTTTTCCGGAGCTCATCGATGGAGTCCACACCACTCTTTATGAGCAAGTAAAGCCTTTCTTCAGGCAAACCATCCCTGAGATACCTCTCACCCTCCTCCGTCAAACTGTAGTGCACTCTCAAATCTTCTGCTATTCTGACGTATCCCTTTTCCTGAAGCATGTATGCAGCCTTCAGAACGGCATCCTTGTTCAGACCCGATTTTTCAGAAGCTTCTTCAGGTGTGTAGCTCTTTTCGGGTTCAAGAGAGCTGATCAGCATGAGCTCAATTTTTGAAAGCATGCCATGAGGTGGTGGAAATGTTTTAAAGTGTTTCTTCAGAAGTATCAAACAATTAATTCTGAGGTGGTTGGATGGAAAGGGCTGTTGACATTGTGGAGAAGCTGAAGGGTGGAGAGATAAAGGCTGCTGAGATTGTTGAGGACTGTCTGGAGAAAATTGAGAGGCTGAATCCAAAAATAAACGCCTTCGTAACTCTGAATGAGAAGGCTGTGGAGGAGGCAAGAAAGGCTGACTCAAGCACACCTCTTGCAGGTTTGCCGGTTGCGATAAAGGATAATGTGGAGACTAAGGGGATAAGGACAACATACTGCTCCAAACTTTACGAGAACTACGTTCCGGAAGAAGATGCCGTTATTGTGGAAAGACTGAAAAAGGCGGGAGCCATAATTCTGGGGAAAACAAACATGCCTGAATTTGGGCTGATAGCTTACACCGACAATCCAATGTTTGGTCCAACAAGAAACCCTTTTGATCTGTCAAAAACCGTGGGAGGGAGCAGCGGAGGAAGTGCTGCTGCAGTGGCAGCAGGAATGGTACCTGTAGCCAGCGGGAATGATGGGGGAGGGAGCATAAGGATTCCCGCTTCTTTCTGCGGACTTTACGGGTTAAAACCAACCTTCGGAAGGGTTCCGTGCTATCCTTCTATTCCAATCTTTGTTGGTCTGCATTCGGAAGGATTTCTGACGAGATACGTTGAAGACACCGCCCTCATGCTGGATTTAGTTAAGGGATGGGATCTCAGGGATATTAACTCCCTTCCAGATGATGGGATTAGCTACCTTAAAGCCATCGAGGAGCAGCCTGATAATGTGAAAATTGCCTTCTCCCCTGATCTCGGTTATGCCACCGTCGATTCAGAGGTAGAGGAGATTGTAAGAAAAGCAGCATTCAGGCTGGAGAAGTTTGGCGAGGTGGAGGAGGTAAAGCTGGAGGTTCCAAAACTTGAAGCTGAACTGACCATGAAGGTGGTTCTTGAGGTCGTGACGTTCATGGGTGAGAGAATGGAGGAGTGGGAAAAGGTTGCTTTTCCACCATATCTGGGTTTCATGCCCCTTGCACAGTCCCTGACCTACAGGGAGTACATAAAAATAGAGGAAAGAAAAATGGAACTGTGGAAAGCACTGAAGCGAGTTTTTGAGAACTACGATTACCTCATAACCCCTACTGTAGCGTGCAAACCCTTCGAAATCGGCAAGATTTCTCCGGATGAAATCAATGGAAAGTTTATCACACCAATAGGCTGGATGCCCTTCACATATCCCTTCAACTTTACTGGCCAGCCAGCTGCATCGATTCCTGCGGGTTTCAGCAAAGAGGGTCTGCCAGTTGGAATGCAGATTGTTGGGAAACGCTACGATGATGCTGGAGTTCTCAGAATCTCAAAGTCTTTTCAGGATATCTCTCCATGGCAGGATAAATACCCTGAACTTTAATTTTTTAAAAGGGTCTTCCACCGTAAAGAATTTCCTTCAAATACTCCTTTGTTGTTGCTGAGATGTCAAGCTCTTTTATCCTGTCCTCCACCTCTCTGATGTTGTAGCTGAAAGTTTCGAATGACACGTGAAGTGTTTTTGAGTCCACAAGTGCAAATGTTGGTACCCTGCCAAGTCCAGAAATCCCGGGACAGACAATCTTTCCAATTTTGGTGTTTACCGCATAGGGCTCTCTTCCCGCGACTGCTATCACTTCGTATTTCTTGAGGTCTGCAAACTTTGCCTCATAGTAAGCGGGAGGCTGTTTCTCAGCAGGCATCTCGTCAGGATTCTCCAGAAGACCATAGGTGAAGTAGAACTCGTTCGAGCCGAACTTTTCAGCGATGAACCTTTCAACCATGTTTCTAATCCACTTTCTACCCTCACGGCCAATCATGTCCCAGTACAGGTCAATCACCCTCAATAGTTCTCTGCCCACCTTTTCTTCTTTCTCCTCATCACTCAGTTCGTTCCACTTTGCCAGCAATCTTTCGTACTTTCCTGAGACAACGCTGATGATCTCTCCCTGCCGTCCAGATAGAAGCTTGTAAGTTTCCTCGGGATAGGGCATCAATCCAAAGGCGGAGAGTATGTAAATTTTCTTCACATCAACTCCTTCCTCCTTCAGTCTCTCAACTCTTGACAGAATTTCCACGAGCGCTGGAAGATTCGAGTGCAGGTTCGAGAGTATCGCAATCATATAGGTCACAAGTGTCTCAGTAATATATGCTTTTTTATGGATTCTGTGTATATGCTAAGCCCAGATTCTAAGTCCCGATTTGTATGGGTTGCAGTAAAATACCAAAATCTCACACTACACTGCAGTCACTCCCAGAAAGTAACCCGCAATCGCTCCCAAGTTCACGAAAGGCAAGCCGGGATGCGCTCCCCCCCGCTTTTCTACAATGTAAAGCAAGAAAATGAGCCCCAGAAACCCGCCAATTAAGGCAAACAGAGCTGGAATTTTGATAAAACCTATGGCAGGAGAATTAGAGAAATACTGGGCAGAAACAACAAGTATGTTCGGCATCACCACATCTCCAACCCCCATATAGGCATTGCCATCTTTTCTTGGTATAACGAAAAGCATGGGTGCGTTTATGGCTGTAACAGATTCAGCGAGGCTGATCATGTGCTTTGTTTTGTAAACTGAGATGATGTCGTAGATTGCAAGTACCGCAAGCAGTATAATGACAGGTAAAGGCTCAAGGCTTATGCCGAAGATTGCAGCAATTCCGGAGGCAAGCATCAGTGCTGAGAAGTTTATGACAAGCCAGTGTGGTTTTCTGACAAGCAAAACAACAACTGTGATGGCGATTACGATTGAAAGCACCCCCAAAAAAGGAGACAGGACATAGAATATGGAAAGGAATGTGAGGGAGTATATGACTGCTTTCAAAATCCTCATGTGTCTGACAGCAATTAGAATGAAAGCTGTAAAAGCGATAATCAGGGCAAAGTAAAGTAATGAGTTTGAAACTTCAGCCGGGTTCTCAAAAACGACCATTCCAGCTTCCTCATACTTTGGCATTGCTGACAGTGCAAGCAGGGCGGAAAGAATATAAATAAGGCTGAAGAGATACCTCAACCAACCACCTTGAGTCGTACTGGTAGATTTTTGGCAAGGGCAAGTCTCAAGCTCTTCCCGCCCTCCTTATC
>CAZZLE010000316.1:0-7438 GCA_964654595.1 uncultured archaeon
TCGTAAACATATTCGACTTTCCAGCCCTCTTTTTTCGCAACATATTCCAGTATATCAATAAAGAGACCTTTTACCTCTCCCTTCTCCATAAATACCATCGGTGGGTTATCGTAAACGCCAACTTTCAGAGCTAACGCTGAATCGGGGATGAGAAGCAGCATTACTGCGAGTATGATAAAACGTCCAACCATTATAATTTAAAAGGTAATCTCCTATAAAAGCATTGCCAAAGAAATTTTTAATAATCTTCACACCCCCTCTGAGGCATGTATTTCGACTCACATCTTCATTCTGAAGGGCTTGGATTCAGTGAGCTTAAGAAGTTAGCTGAAAATCAGATAAAGGATATCTGCAGCCTTGCATTCTTTCCCGTAAAGCCCAGATACCCTCAAACCATGATAGATGTTTTCAGAAAACTCGTTGAATTCGAACCGGTGAGATGCAAAGCAGCCGGAGTCAGGATGTACCCCGCTGTAGGCATTCATCCCCGCTGCATCCCTCCTGATTACAAAATTGTGCTGAAATATCTCGAAGAGGGGGAATGGATTGCTTTTGGTGAGATAGGGCTTGAACTCGTTACTGATGAGGAAATTGAGGTTCTCAGGTCCCAGCTTGAGCTGGCTAAGAAGCTTGATATTCCATGCATAATTCACACTCCGAGAGGTGAGAAGTTTAGGGCAACAATGAAAACCATTGAGATCCTGAACACCCTCGAATTTCCACCTCAGCTTGCTGTAATAGACCACGTAAATTTCGAAACCATTGACATGGTTTTCGAAACGGAATACTGGATTGGCCTCACCGTGCAGCCTGAAAAGCTCTCTCCTGATGATGCTGCAAGAATTGTTGCCGAATACGGAAGCGAAAGGTTCATGCTGAACAGTGATGCCGGTTACAGAGATGTTGAGATAGCAACGGTTGCTGCAGCGGCGGAGAAAATTGCGGAAAACGTTGGAAAGGATGAGGCTATAAGGGTTGCGGGGAAGAATGCAAAAAAGTTCCTGAGGTTGTAGCATGAAGAGACCCACGCTTGATGAATACTTCATGGAAATAGCTTCTGTTGTTGCCAAACGCTCCACATGTCTGAGACAGCATGTCGGGGCGGTTATAGTCAAAGATAAAAGAATTCTCGCCACCGGCTACAACGGGGCACCTTCAGGCCTGCCGCACTGCGATGAAGTTGGATGCCTGAGAGATAAGATGGCTGTGCCGAGTGGTGAGAGGCAGGAGCTCTGCAGGGGGGCTCATGCTGAGCAGAATGCGATAATACAGGCAGCGAAGTTCGGAATAAGTGTGGATGGCGCTATTCTATACTCCACACACTGCCCGTGCATCACATGTGCAAAAATAATAATCAATGCAGGCATCAGGAGGGTTGTCTACGGTAGGGATTACGCGGACAGGAGGGGTCTGGAACTTCTGAGGGAGGCGGGAGTGGAGGTGGTTTACTACCCTTGCTGCGTTGAATAGGAATCTTTATTGGACAACTATGTCTCCGTGCTTTCTTACATAGCTCACCAAACCGCCCTCATTTAGAATCTTCAGCATGAAATCGGGAACCGGCTTCACCTTTAACTCCTCTCCCTTCGTTCTGTTTACAATTACTCCTTCTTCAAGGTCAACCTCAAGCTCATCACCGCTATCGATTGAGTCTGTATCGGCTATCAAAACCGGCAGACCAACGTTTATCGCATTTCTGTAGAAAATTCTTGCGAACGATTTGGCGATTACAGCAGAAACGCCAGCGATTTTTAACGCAAGCGGAGCATGCTCCCTGCTGCTACCCATTCCGAAGTTCTTTCCAGCAACGATGAAATCTCCTGGCCTGAACTTTTTCATGAATTCCGGGTCTGCATCCTCCATTACGTGCTTTGCCAGCTCAGGCATGTTGCTCCTGAGATGGTAGTACCTTCCCGGAGTTATGTGATCAGTTGAAATATCATCTCCAAACTTCCAGGCTGTACCGGCAATTTTCATTCTTCATCACACCTCTTGCAGACAAACACAGGAACCGGTGAGCGTCTTATAACACTTTCAGAAGTGCTTCCCAGTAACATTGCCTTAACTCCCCCCAGACCCCTTGAACCCATGAAAACTGTTGTAGCTTTTATTTCTTCCACCTTTGCCAGTATTGCCTTGTGTGGGGTTCCTGATTCCACGTGAGTTTGCACCTCAATACCCTCCGCCCTGATTATTTCCTCCATCAACCTCAAATCGGAAGTTTTGACTTCATTCTCCGCAACATGAACTATGTGCAGCTCCCCTCCAGCCTTTTTAGCAACAAACTTTGCGTATTTGAGTGTTTGATCTGCCCATTTCGAGAAATCGTATGCAACAAGAATTCTGTCAAAAAGATTGCCAACAGCAGTATCTTGCTTGAACACGTAAACTGGAACATTTGAGTCGTGCAAAACCCCTTCAGAAATACTGCCAAGAAGTATTTTCTTAAAGGAGCTTGCCCCCCTGGAACCCATTGCAATGAAGTCATACTTTTCCGAAGCTTTGATAATCTCAATGACCGGATCTCCAACGGGGAATGGTCTGATAACCTCGGGTTTTATCCCTTTATCCTCAATCTTGTGTGTTACCTCCGGTATTATCTCCTCGGCTTTTTTAGTCATATCGTTAATGTAGTGATCAATATCTATCCCACCGCTAACCGTGCTCAGCTTTGCTATGTTGACTACAAAAAGAACTCCAATTTCCTCAACACCAACTTTTTTGAAATCTTCAAGATATTCCAGAACTTTAAGACTGTTTTCAGAGAAGTCTGTGGGAAATAACATCTTTTGAAGCATAGATATTTAAGAAGCGTTAAGTTTAAAATTTTTTTCATTCATTTATGATTGGATGCTTTCAGTGCTCGTTGATTCTGCCGTGAGAATTGCAGAAAAATACGGGATAAAGAAAATTGCTTTAATATCCAAGGAGGAATTAGAGGAGAATCTGGAAGGATTTGAGATTATTCAGGCCCCCAAAAAGTTTGCAACAATTCTTGACAGCATGATACACTACTTTGAAGAGAGTGAAGAGAAGATTATCGCAGAAAAATTTGCACAGATTTACAGAGCGAAAGAGTACATATCTGCCCAGATGTATTTGAAGGGGTTTGAAGTCGGAAGTGCTGTTGTGGTTTTTGACACCGACACTCTTAAGGGCATAACAATTTTTGACCCCGAAAAGAGTTCTTTTTTGAAGTCGGTGGAAGAGTGTGTGGAGAGAGTGCATCCGGAAGCTTTCAGAGCCGTGCTTACCGTTGCCCTGAACATAGCTCAGAAGGGGAGAGAGGGGAGAAAGATCGGAACCGCATTTGTGATGGGTGATG
Organism: uncultured archaeon; assembly: GCA_964654595.1. Lineage (GTDB taxonomy): Archaea > Halobacteriota > Archaeoglobi > Archaeoglobales > Archaeoglobaceae > Archaeoglobus. The sequence goes on from CAZZLE010000316.1 coordinate 3,326, forward strand.
TGGAGGAAGTGATGAGCAGGTCGAGCCAGCTTGTAATAAATCCATATCAAGGTCACAGGGAAGCGGATAGAGACATCAAAAATCCAGAAAACTGGGAGAGCGTTATGGAGTTTGCACAGATCGATGGAGTTTTTGTTCTGGATGAAGTGGGTTTGATCGTTGCATGCGGGAGATATATAGAGGCATCGGCAAAGGATTTGGCGTCCAAAATCAAGCGCGGTATTGGGGGGAGACACATAGCCTGCGCTTCTATAACCAAGGAGACAAAAGCCATAGCTGTTGTTGTTTCGGAGAGCGGTGGGGATATAACGGTTTACAAAGACGGCGTTGAGGTGCTGCACATCCCATCGTTGCTGTTCTGATTATGCAAGATGTAACGCTACATGGAGTTTCCCGCATCTCAGTTTTGACCATTTTTAATCCCGAAAACATCGCAAGTTTTTTATCGTTTCAAACTTAATAATTTAATGAGGTGACAGTATGCTGGGTGAGGATGAGCTTGTTGATCTTTTCAGAGTAGCGCCAAAAGAGTCTTTCGAACTCCTGCTTCGAAATATAAAAATACGCGAGATTTTTGAGGATATTTACGGTAAATACAAGGCCGGAATAAAGCTTTCATATAACGAGGATTTTGACAAAATCTTCGAAGAGTTATTCAGGTTCTTTTTCAGACCGCTTGAAATAGCAGTTTTTGGTTCAAAGCAGCTGGAACTCATGTTTCCACTTTTGGATATTGTAAGGCTCTACGAAAATCAGTCAGAGCTCCTCAATGCATACAGGGAATTTATGACAGCCTTTTACAACCATATCAGGTTAACTTCCGAACTTTACCTTCGCTATACAGGTACGGAAGGTGGCAAGGATTTGATTCAAAAATTTGCGGATCTTTATCTTGAGAGAATGAGAAAACGTCCAGGTGAATTTTTTGAAGTGAACTTACTGACTGAAACCCCGTTTCTCCTGCCAAAAGTGGCGTTTGATAGGCTTGAAAAGGCTCTGGAGAGCTGGAATGAATTCAGTCTGGCTTTTAAAAGATTTAGAGAGATGATGAGAGAAACATACGTAAAGGGGGCAGAGGCCTTCATAAAAAAGGCAAATGAAGAGGAGTTCAAAAGTTACCAGGAGTTTGCAAATGCTTTTTTCAACGAGGAGGCGAAAGCCTTCGATAGCCTTCTGAAATCTGAGGAGTATCTTAGAACGCAGGGAACGATGCTGAACTGCCTGATGGATTACATATACAACTTCAGAACGTTCTTTGAAGAAATTATAATGAATAATCCATTCAATCCTTTTGCAACTATCTCTCTCATGGATAAAGCATTTGAAAGAATTCAGGAGCTTAAAAGGAGGATTAGGGAGCTTGAAAAGAGGATTGAAAGGCTTGAAGGTGGTGAAAATGTTGGTTGAAAAGATAAAAGATGTGAAGCCAGGTTTCTCTAAATATGAGGTTGAACACGAGGACTGGGTTTTCAGACTTCTTCACTTCAAATCAAAACCAAAGCTGAGGACACCCATACTGATAAGCTACGCCTACATAAACAGACCCCACATCCTCGATCTCCACGAAGATGTAAGTGTGGTGAGATATCTCATTGATGCAGGTTTGGATGTCTGGATGGTTGACTGGGGATATCCGACCTTCTCTGACAGACACCTGAAAATCTCGGACTATATAGACTACCTTGACTTCTGCGTGGATTATATCCGAAAGAGAAAAAAAGTTGATAAGATTACACTTCACGGCTACTGCCTCGGAACCACTTTATCTGTAATCTATGCTTCCATCCACCCCGAAAAGATCAGAAATCTTGTCATTCAGACTCCCCCGATAAACTTTGACACCAGCAACACGCTCGCCCTCTGGGCGAAAAAAATAGATCCCGCCAGGGTTTCCAGAGCTCTTTTCAACGCAACAGGAGATTTCCTGAACCTCGCCTTCCTTCTCGTAGATCCAATAAGACTGGTTGTTGGAAAGTATCAGGCTCTCCTTGACAATCTTAGCAACGAGAAGTTCGTCAAGGATTTCTTTTACATGGATCACTGGATATTCGACTCTCCAGCAATACCCGGAAAAGTTTTCGAAGAATACATAGTCAGGTGGTATCAGCGGAATGAGATAATGAAGGGGAGTTATGATGTAAATGGAATAAAGGTGGATTTCAGCAAGATAACCATGCCTGTCCTCGTTCTGGCTGCGGAGAAAGACCACATCACACCACCGGATGCGGTTATGCCATTCTTTGAAGCAATACCTTCAGAGGATAAAAAAATTCTCATGTCCGATAAGGGTCACATAGGTTTGACTGTAAGCCGGAGTTCCCACGAGAGAGTCTGGCCTGAGGCTGTTAAATGGATAGTTGAAAGGTCGGGGTGAGATTGTGGAAGAGATTTACAGGAAAAATGGGGGAGAAGTAAAGGAATTCAAGAAGTTTGGTGGGGAAATTGATGTTGGATACAGGATTGAGTACGAGAAGAGAATAACAGAAATTGATGTGCAGATGTTCGGACTGATTTCAGGAGATTTCAACCCCGTGCATTTCAATGAGGACGTTGCGGCAAAAACCAAGTTTGGTGGAAGAGTCGTTCACGGAATGCTGACGACAGGTCTTGTCTCAGCCGCTGTTGCGAGGATGCCGGGATTGGTAGTCTTACTCGAAACTTACTTCAAATACACAGCACCGGTGAGAATAGGGGATACAGTAAAAGTTGTTGGAGAAGTTGTTGAGAAGGAAAAGAACAGATACAGGCTGGATGTCAGGTGCTACGTTGAAGGGAAAGTCGTTGTTGAAGGGTGGGTAAAGATACTCTCCTGGCCTGAAGCTGGCTAAGGATTTCCCAATTTTTTATAACAAGATTTTCTCAGCTCATACCTCGTGAATGGCTTCAAAATCATCTTGTTCACCACTCACCATCAAATCCCAAGAATGGTTTTCAATACCAAAAGGTTTATAAACAAATACCAGCAAATACCATTGTGGTACTCGACCTTGACGGAATGCAGAAAATGTGGGAGAACATTTTCAGAATGCAAAACTCATTGCTGACGATGATAGCGAGTGCGATGGAGAACTTCCAGAAGTGTAATGTTATGCAAGACGGTATTGCGGTATTTAGAGCGAAAGTTCAGAGTGGGGGAAGAATTTCAATTCCCGAACCTGACAGGATTGCGCTCGGTTTGAAGGATGGAGAAATTGTCAAGGTCATTGTGATAAAAGAAAAAGGAGGTGAAGAAGATGGAGTATAAAGAGTTTATGGAGACTGTAAGGGGGTTCTACAAGATGGGTTTCGCCATAACAAAGACGACTCTTGATATGATGAAAATACTCGGAGACAGCTACATCAGCCTGTACGAACTCTATCTGAGACAGCTGATACCCTCAGAAACTTATGAAGGTATAAAGAAGACGATAGACCTTTACATGGAGTCTCAGACAAAGGTATTTGACAGCTTCAGAAAGTTAGTAGACCAGTTTGAAAAACAGCAGGACGAAATTTTCAGCAAGGTTGTCGAGCTCGGAGAAAGAACGAAAGAAGCGAAGAAGGCTTAATTTAATTTTTATTTATTTTTCTCCATAGTTTTTGACCTCCAGATTCAGAACTGCATGTCTGGGTTGAGATCGCGATTTTAAAATGAGATTTCTTCGTATATTATGAAGAGCTTATTTCTGGAGAGTGCCAAAAAAGCGAAAAGCTTAAATTAAAGAAAAAATAGTGAAATATGGGTTAATTTTCAGGGGTGATTTTATGAGAACATCAGAAGAATACAGGCAGGATTTGTATAAAATGAAGCCAAACATCTATGTTAGAGGCAGGAGAGTTGGCAGAGACTCGCCGGAATTGAGCGGGGGAATAAACGTGATCTCCAAAACCTTTGACCTCGTAGAAGATGAGCGGTTCAAGGACCTGCTTGTTACAACATCACATCTTAGCGGGAAGAAAATCAACAGGTTTACACAAATAAACCAGTCTGCTGAGGATCTGATGAAGAAGCAGGGGATGACCAGAAAGCTGTGTCAGCTGGCCGGCGGTTGCATCCGGCGCCGTGGGGGGTGAGGTGGAGTAAACGGTTTGTCAGGTTGAACTTTTGTAGCCGACCGTGAGGGTGGCTGGGCC
>CAZZLE010000317.1:0-1965 GCA_964654595.1 uncultured archaeon
TCTTCAACTTTCTTTATCAAGTTCCATAATATTTATATTTTACGGATTCATTCCGGGAGCTTACGGGAGGCGAAGTTTTAGGCTTGTATCTGACAGCTTTATATTCCAGTGACGGTGAATGGCAGGCATTTGTAGGTTTAATTTCGTAGGTTTAATTTATTTTTCTTATTTTCTCTACAAAAATTACTCTACAAAAACAAAAAATTTTACTACAATAAGTAGAGGCATAAAGGAGGTAACGGATGTCTGTGAGGCGGAGATTTCTGGCTGTGATTGTATTCACAATACTGGTAATGGGATCTGTATTAGCAGTCTTTACTGTCTTCACGATGTTGAGTCTTTCAAAGGAGATTGGAGATAGAGTAATAATAGAGAAGGTTGAACTTGTCAACAGTGCTCTTGACAGGGAGATTGATGAAATCGACAAAATCTGCAAAGATTGGGCTTACTGGGATGACACTTACGAGTTTATTCTCAGCAGAAATCAGGAGTACATAAAGTCAAACCTTGTTAACGAGACTTTCATCGACATCGAAATGAACTACATAATATTTTTAGACAGGCAGAAAAAGGTTGTCTGGGCCGGAGCCTACGACTGGAAGAACGGAACTTCAATGGAGATTCCAGAAGAACTTTACGAGTTCATCAAAAGTATTGACAGCGAGTTTAAAGGAATTGTAGACTTACAGTCTCCCACTTTTGTTGCTGTTAGAAATATCCTCCCGAGTGAGGGGAGTGATGAAGCAAGAGGCTGGCTAATATTTGCCAGAAAGGTTTACGATGAGCAAATTTCAGCCTTAGTTGGTTTTCCGGTTCAAATAGTGAGTCCAAGATTTACCGCTCTCAGCTACTTTTACAGCGATAACGTCACTGTTTTCTTGCCGGTGAAAGATATTTGGGGGAATACGGTGGCCAATGCCGTATTCTCAGTTTATCCCTTCTGGCTTGAACTCTCGTCAAATTCAATCAAAATTGTTCTCATCTCTGTGGTGATTACGGCTTCTGTTTTAACTTTTGCCATCTTCGCAATGCTGGATAGGGAGCTTCGTAGGATTTTGTCGGTGGGGATGTTCTTAAAAGAGCTGAAAGATTTCAGGGAGAGAATCAGCGTTAGAGGTGATGATGAAATTTCTGAACTGGCAAAAAACATCAACATGCTTCTTGAGAGGATAGAGAGGACTGCACAGGAGTTGAAGACGCTAAATGATGCTTTGTCCCTTACGAACAAAATAATGAGGCATGACATTAAGAACAAAGTGGCAGCAATTTCTCTCTTTGCAGAACTGGGATCAGAGAGTGGGGAGAGAAAATACTATGACAGGATCCGTCAGATTTGTGAAGATATTGTGAGGACGCTAAGCAGACTGCGAGGTTTAGAGGAGAAGGAGGGAATGAGGAGCTTAAAACTCAAAGAGGTCGTGGAAGAAGTGATGGAGGGATACGACGTTGAATGGAACTGGAAAGGTGGAGAAGCTGCAGTTTTGGCAGATAATGGAATTTATACAGTTATCGATAACATTGTTCACAACTCCATAACTCATGGAAAGACGAAAAGAGTTGATTTCGAAGTAACTGATATTGGAAAGACTGTTGAATTGAGAATTAAAGACTACGGTGTGGGAATTCCGGAAGAATTAAGGGATAAAATATTTGAGGAGGGATTCAGTGCATCGGGTAGCACAGGTCTTGGACTGTTCATAGCCAGAAAGCTCGTGGAGAGGTATGGGGGAAAGTTAACATTTGAGAGTCATAAAGATGGAGCTATCTTTGTAATTAAGCTACCCAAGGGTTAGGAATCCTTTCAGCTAACCAATCGACCGGTTAAAAAATTTAATTTTTCTTTTTCTTTTTCTCCTTTTCTTCCACGTCCTCAATTCCCCTTTCCGTTACTCTGAAAATGGCCTCCCCTTCAGGCAAATGGGGTGAGTCGATCAGTCTTGCAATTCTGAGATCATCCTTACCCTT
>CAZZLE010000318.1:0-3138 GCA_964654595.1 uncultured archaeon
CACTGCTGAATTTTTCCTTTACTGTTGGCTGCAATTACCTCAACTATTATTTTTGCAGCAAGAGTTTGAGTAACCCTGTTTAAGTCAGGTACAACTTCATCCAGATCTTCAAGAACAACTCTGTGTCCCTCTTTCCTCCACCAGCCTGACTTAAGGTAATCGGCCCCAACAATCACGTCGGAGGTGAATTCTTTCCCACCAACCCTGATTCTCCCGAATGAGTAATGTTCCACCTCCATAAAAAAGATTTTTCACTGCTGAATTTTTCCTTTACTGTTGGCTGCAATTACCTCAACTATTATTTTTGCAGCAAGAGTTTGAGTAACCCTGTTTAAGTCAGGTACAACTTCAACCAGATCAAAACCAACAACCCTCTCCGCAATTCTGCCAAAAAATCTCAGGAAATCTATCGGAGACAAACCAAAAGGTTCTGGAGTTGAAACTCCCGGAGCAAAGGATGGGTCAAAAGCATCCATATCGAGAGAAACGTAGATTCTCTCAAAATCTTCAACCATTTCAACTGCCTTCTCAACATCAAAATCCCAGGAGTAAAGGTATTTTATCCCGTTATTCTCGGCAAACCTTTTCTCCTCCTTTGTACCGCTCCTGACACCGAAAATTACCACATCCATTTTGCTCTCGAAGATTCTCCGCGATGTACAGGCGTGATTGAAACTGTCTCCATCAAACTCATCCCTTAAATCGAAGTGAGCATCGAAAACCACAAAGCAGGCTTTTCTGAACTTGCTCGTTGCGGCAACGCTAACTGAGTGCTCACCACCAATGGCTACTGGAAAACCCCTTAATTTACAAAGAAAATTCTCAGTTCTCTCCAAAATTTGGCTGAAGCTCCCGTCACAGTTTATGTTGCCCGCATCTGATATCCTGAGCAGAGAGAGATCAACGTCAAATAAATTTGAGTAGGATTCAAGGTTCCAGCTTGCTTCCCTTATGGCGTTGGGGGCAAAGCGTGAGCCTGGCTTGAATGACTGCGTTGCATCGTATGGAATGCCGTAGACTACGTATTCAGCCTCCTCAACATCGCAATTGGAGAGGGAAAAGTAGGAATCGATGTGCATTAAGCCATTCTCTCGATTTTCCTCTTTCCAAGGGATTCAAGATAAACAACTTCTCTGCCCTGCTCCATTTTGTCTCTGAGCTCATCAGGAACCTCAAGCTCGAAGGTTTCGTATGTTTCAAGGTCCATGAGCTGTGCTACGTTTCCTGCAACACTGATTACCTGCGCTCTCTTCCTCTCAACAATCGGAATATATATTTTGGCTGTAACCGGCTGAACTATGCTCCTCTTCTGCGAGTCGAAAATTCCAATGGCATCAATTCTTGCTTTTGCAGATCCGTGCTTTCCGGGTTTGCTGACGGATATGCTGAGTATTTCACATGGCTCATCATCAATAACCACGTATCCTCCTTCTCTGAGCTGCCTAACCTCAACCTGCTGTTTCATACCCTCCTGCCTAATTTTCCGTAAATTTAAACTTTTCCCAAAAGTTATTATGCTTTCCAGCTTAATGTCAGCATGAACTGGAGAAAAGTTAGAAGGATTCTTCTGTTTTATTCGATGACAATCGCAGGATTTATTACAGCAGTAACTGGTTTTATCCTGTATTTCTGGCCGCGAGGTCCAAGAGCGGGGCAGCTGGTAATTTTCGGCTTTCAAAAGAATTTCTGGCAGGACATTCACACCTACCTCGCCCTTACTGCAGCGGTCTTAATAATACTCCACATCATCGAAAACAGAGCATGCGTGAAGATGTACGTAAAAGAAACGCTCAGAGGTTGAATTTCTCAATTGCCATCCTTACAGCTTTTTCGACACTTTTTTCGGGTTTTATGGTTATCACCGGCACGTCAACCATCTTCTCAACAAGACCGCTGATTACCGGTGCGCAGATAATTGCTCTTGCACCGTCTTTTTCAGCTCTTACAGCTGCAACTATCGCATCTTCAAGTGTTGTAGCGGGATAAACTCTGACCCTCTCATCAAAACTCATGTCCTCAAGAACGTACCTTGCGGCGATCAGGGCAACAAACTTCCTTTCCTCATGAAGAGCTGAGAAAATCCTGGCTATTGTTTCGTATCTTGGCTTGTAACCTCTCAGAATCTTGTAAAGGGTTGATTGAGGTATTCCAGCTTTTTTTGCAAATTCTGAAGGCTTAAGACCCCTCTCAACAAGCAACCTCTCAAGGCATCTGCCAAAGTCCTCCCCTCTCGCTATGCATTCCGCAAGTCTCAGTAACATGACCAGAGTAGAACATTGATTAATAAAATTTTTCTGATATGGTCAACAAAAGGTCAAACTGGAAAAAATTATAATCAGAGGTGGTTGTGTTAAAGCATGAAAAGGTTGAGTGTCTTGGCGGTGTTGATAGCAATCCTCTTGGCTGGCTGTGAGCAGAAAATGGAGAGCGGGAAGATTACTGTTGTTACAATGTCTCCCCGTGATATGGTGGAGCAGCTAAAACTTGGTGAAATTGATGCTTTTGTTGCATGGGAGCCGTTCGTAAGTGAGGCTGTTTTGAATGGATATGGTAAAATAATAGCAACCTCCGCTGACATCTGGCCGAATCATCCATGCTGCGTTGTTGCAACAACTGAAAAAGATAAAAGAGAGCTTGTTACCGCTGTTGTCTGGGCACACGTTAAGGCAACGAGATTCATCAACAATCCTGAAAACAGGGAGAAGGTGATACAGTATGCAATGGAATTCACTGGAAAAGACAGGGAAGTTGTTGAGAGTGCCATGACGAGAATAAAGTTCATTGAATATCCTGACGAGAGAGAGTTCGTCAAGTATCTCGAGAATCTTGAGAGGAGCGGTTATCTCAAGAAGAGTGTGGAGAATCTTGGATACAAAAGCAAGGATGATTTTCTACATGATTTTCTCTACAAGGAAGTTTACGATTACGTGAGCACCAAACTGGCCGAGAATGATAGCTGGGTTCCGGAAAAAGTGAACAAAACTGTCAGAATAGGATATCTCACAGCAGACCTCCACCAGCTTGCCTTTTATGTGGCAATGAAGGAAGGTTATTACAGCCAGACCGGCCTGCAGGTTGAGGCAAAGGAGTTTGCAACTGGTGTGATGGAGATGGTGTGTTTCCGGGATGGAGAGATTG
>CAZZLE010000319.1:0-12132 GCA_964654595.1 uncultured archaeon
ATAAACGAGATTTTTAGCAAAAAACTTAAGACCTTCTCGGTTTAATGAAAACATGAAGCTCTTTCACAGACTCACAATCTCACTTACCGACAAGGAGATGCAGGAGCTTGAAGAATTACGAAAAGAGGGTTTTGAAAACTACAGCCAGATCTTCAGAGACGCTCTGAAATTCTACTTCAGATTGTACAAGGCCTTTAAGTTAGCAGGTTACGACATAAACAAGCTTCCAGACGATTTTGAGAGACTTGCGTATCACATCTACAACGTGGAGATGAAGCAATACGTTATCCTGGACAAGGAGCTTTACAGGGTTTTGCTGAAGAAGATACAGGAGAAATACTCTCCTGCAGAGCTCGAAAGGGATGAGGATTTCCTGAAGGCAATAAGGGGATTTTCAAATCTCTTCTACATCTGGCACAAGTGGACGGAAAACACGGATGCTTCGGTGAAGGCTCAGGAGGTTCTTAAAACAATTGAGTTTGGAGGAGGCGGAGAGTTCAAAAAAGTGAGCGAATCTGAGTTTATATTCCGAACTGTGCCCGAAAACGTTTTCGTGACCAAATCGATAATAAAGGCAATTTACGAGGCTTTAAAGGTCGAAGCTGAGATGAGCGTGAGCGGGGAGAGGATCTTCATAAGGCTAAAAACCTGAGCCCAGCATTCAGGTTAGAGCAAATACCCTTTATTTGATGTAAAGTAGATTTGTTATGAAATATTTCATAAAAACTTTTATCTTATTTTGCTTATAACTCGGAACGGTGATGAAAATGGGCTTGAGGGAGGAATTCGTAGAGAAACTTTCCGAGCTCGATGAAGGCGGAGCGGTTGAGCTGACCCAGAAGAGGATTTCAGCAGGTGAAGATCCTTTTTTAATTCTGGAAGATGTTAGAAAAGCCACCGACATAATAGGAAAGCGTTTCGAAGAAGGCAGGTATTTCGTGTCAGATCTGATAATGGCTGGGGAAATTTTAAAGCAAATCATGGAAATTCTGAAACCAAAGCTTGGTGGGAAAAAGGCAGAAAGCAAGGGGAAAGTTGTAATCGGTACGGTTGAGGGAGACGTGCACGATATAGGAAAGAACATCGTCATCGCTTTGCTCGAAGCCGAGGGCTTTGAAGTCGTTGATTTGGGTGTGGATCAGCCTCCGGAGGCTTTTGTAGAGGCGATAAAGAAGCACGAACCGCAGGTCGTGGGCTTGAGCGGTTTGCTAACCGAAGCGATTGAGAGCATGAAGAAGACAGTTGATGCGATAAGAGACGCAGGGCTCAGAGACAGGGTCAGGATAATCGTTGGTGGTGGAAGAACAAGCGAGGAGGTGAAGGTCTACACCGGTGCGGACGACTGGGCAGATGATGCCGCCGTTGGTGTTAGAAAGATAAAGGCACTTGCAGGGGTGAGTTAGATGGACGAAAAAGCTCTTAAAATGATGGAAGAAAGAAGGCAGAGGATAGAAGACGTTATAAACGGTAAAGAGCCCGATAGAGTGCCGATAACTGCCGCGACAGCCGTCTGGCACGGAGCTTATGCAGGCTACACGACTCACGAAGTTCTGTTCGACTTTGGAAAATGCAAAAATGCGTGGCTAAAGGTTGCGAGGGACTTCGATTTTGACACCTTTACCGTTATTGCGGGTCTCGAAGGTATGATTTACACCGTGGCGTTCCTTGAACAGCCTGATATATCCGCTTCGGCGAGATTCATCCTTGGTCCAACACATTTAGCTTTGCAGGACGTCTATTCGAGATGGCCTGGCTACGAACTCGAGAAGAACGCGCATCCGCAGTTCATAGGTAAGGAAATCATGAACGTGAGCGAATACGACCAGTTCATCGAAAATCCGCTTGATTTCATAAACAGAGTTGCGATGCCCAGGATCAATAGAAGGCTGAGCAACTTAGGCTCGGCTGAATACAATGCAGCTCTCGCAAAATTTGGCGCAGAAGTTGCGAAGTTTGGGGCCTTCATGGCCGATGTCTCCGGAGAACTTGCAAAGCTTGGCTATCCGACTTTTCCGATGTCCTGGGCTTATGCTCCGCTGGATTTCATCAGCGATTTCCTGAGGGACATCAAGAACATGGTCATGGATCTTTACAGGTATCCTGACAAGGTAAAGGAAGCCGTGAAGGCGATTAAACCACTAATTGTTAAGGCTGCTGAAGTTTCAGCTCCACCAAAGGAGATAAGAAAGGCAATTTTTGGAACTGAGATCGTGGAATGTTTCTTCCCCCTGCACCTGAACGAGTACCTAAATCCGAAGCTCTACAACGAGTTCTACTGGCCGTCGCTGAATGAAGTTTTCAAAGAAGTCGTGAAAATGGGTCAGACCCCCTTCGTTCTTTTCGAGGGCAAACACGATGCCCATTTGGAAACGCTACTTGAGGCACCTAAGGGCAAGGTTGTGGGCGTTTTCGAGAAAACGGATCCGAGAAAGGTTAGAGAAGTGCTCGGAAATCACGTGATTCTCGTAAGCGGACCACCCAACTCCCTGCTGATCAGCGGAACACCGCAGAAGGTCGAAGATTTCATGAAAAATCTGCTCGAGGACTGCAAGGAGGGCGGAATGATGATCTGGCCCGGTGTTGACGGTGGGCTCTCGAGGGATGCGAAACCTGAAAACGTCAAGGCGATGGTCGAGGCCGTCAAGAAATACGGGAAGTATTGATTTTCAACCTTTTTTCAAAGTAGGGTGTCTCGATGAATTTCGGTATCGGCGAAGGGCGAAAGTCTCTTTATCCTGCAACAATAGCACTGCTCCTCGTTTTTGCAATGGTGTCTCTCGTCTGGAGCCAGTTCTATCCTTTCATCCTTCAGCGGTACTCTCTAAGCGAACTCTCTCCGGTGGTTCTCTCAGCATCGCTTATTGGTCTGGGAATGCTCATTTTCCAGCTGATTGCAGGTTTTTTGGCCGACAAGCTCGGTCCGAAGCCCACAATGGCTTTGGCTGGCCTGGCGTATCTCGCAGGAATGCTGACGATTTCAATGATGTTCGATCAAGAAAACTGGGAGATTGCTAAGCTTTACTGGTATGGCGGAAGCTTCGTTGTTGGAATCGGAGCGGGATTCTTTGTGGGCACGTATCCCGTGCTCATTGCGAGGTGGTTTTCCGAAAATACCGGTAAAGCCTTTGGAATCGCGATTTTCGGTCAGAACATTTCGCCGTTACTGATGTCCCCTTTCATAGCCTTCCTTATCGTGAATTACGGCCTAAAAGCGACATTTGTAACATTGGGTTTCCTGATATTCGCAACATTTTACGCTATTGGCGTTGCGCTCTGGAATGTGCCGAGAGTTGAAAAGACGAAATCAGATTCTTCGCTTTTCGAGGCTCTGAAAGATGGCAGATTCTGGATCCTCTTTACAGCCATGTTCACCACGGCAACTGCATGGTTCCTCATACTCATGAACATAGCGACAATTGTCTTCGAGGGTCTCTCGAGAGCATCAATCGAACCAGATTACATCTCAAACCAGTTCGTTCCGCTTTTCCTTGGAATAACAGCTGTTGGAAGCGCAGTAGGTTCTTTCTTCTGGGGAACCATGAACGATAGGGCTGGTGGACCCTTCAAAGTTCTTCCTGCACTCTATGCGATCGCTGGGGTATCGATAGTCCTTTTCATTCTCGGCTACTCTGATCCCTTGATGATTTTGGTTCTCGGGATCCTCGTTTACTTCTGTCTCGGCGGCGAGCCAACGGTGCACTTCTCTGCGGTTCCGGCATTTTTCGGTAAAAAGTTCGCTGGAAGGATAACAGCGCTGCTGAACACTTCCGTAATGACCTCATCGATCATAGGGCCATATCTTGGTTCATTCATCAAAGATCTGACATCTTCCTACGTCTCGGCTCTTTATATTTCCGCATTTCTGCACTTCTTTGCCACGGCAGTTGTTTTGGCTGGCGGGCGCTTTTTGGAGGTGAGAAAATGCTGAAGTTTGAAAATCCAAAGATTTTTGAGATAGGCGGGGTCAAGATAGGAGGAAATCCCTGGGAGAGTAGAACGGTGCTAATAGGCAGCATTTTCTACAAGGGACACAAAATCGTGGAAGACGAGAAAAAAGGCTTATTCAACAGGGAAATGGCGGAAAAGCTTATCAAGGTGCAGGAGGAACTCAGCGATAAAACAGGTTTGCCGGGTTTCGTTGACGTCGTTGGAATGAGCGAGGAAGCTCTAAGGAAATACGTGGAGTTCATTTCTTCTGTCACCGACAAACCCTTCCTGATCGACTCCGCGATGCCAGATATAAAAATATCCGCTCTCAGATATGTCAGGGAGGTTGGGCTCGAGAAGAGAGTCATTTACAACTCGATCACGCCAGAAGTTAAGGACAGGGAGCTAACTGCATTGAAGGAAAGCGGCATAGAAGCTGCAATCGTTCTGACGTATACGACCAATGTTCTCAGCAGCAAGGCAAGGGTTGAAGCGCTGCAGAAGACGTTTCCAAAGCTTGAGACTGCAGGAATCACAAAACCCCTCGTAGACACATTTGTGATGGATGTCCCGAGCCTTCCCGCGGCTGTTAAGGCCGGGATAGAGATAAAGAAGGGTTTTGGCTTTCCCTGCGGTTCGGGCGCACACAACGCGATAGCGAGCTGGAAAGGATTGAGGAATCTTTTGGGAAAGGATGCGGAGAAATACGCTGTGATAGTCGCAAACACCCTTCAAATTGCCTTTGGACTCGATTTTGTCCTCTACGGACCAATTGATGACTCTAAACTGGTTTTTCCCGCGGTATACACTCTGAACACAGCGTACAGGAGCTTTTCCAGGACGAAGGATTTCATTCAGATATGAAGATAACCTTCGAGCCGATCGGCAGAACCTTGGAGTGCGGCGAAGAAACCGTGCTGGAAATAGCCAGAAGTTCAAATCTGGGAATAAGGTCAGACTGCGGCGGAAGAGGGATTTGCGGTAAGTGCAAAGTTATTCTCATAAGAGGAAAGCTCAGCGAGTTAACTGATCAGGAGAGAAAAATTCTGAATCCTGAGGAGATCGAAAAGAACTACAGGCTTGCGTGTCAGTCAAAAGTTTTGGCTGACTCGGTGGTCTTTATTCCGAAAGAGAGCAGAATGGAGGCAAGGAAGGTTGAAGAGTCAACGATAGATCCCGAAATAGAGCTCAATGCAGCGGTGAAAAAAATCGGGGTCTTTCTTGATCCGCCAACGCTGAAAGACGTGAGGGGTGATCTTGAAAGGCTGAAAGAAAAAATCGGGAATATAGAAATCTCCTTGAGCTTGCTTAGGGAACTACCTATCCTTCTGAGAGAGAACGGCTGGAAGATAAACGCCATCTTGTGGAAAAACAGGATAATTTCAATCGAGGGTAAAAATGGGGCAGTTTACGGTTTGGCGATAGACATTGGATCATCGAAATTGGTCTGCCACCTCGTTGACTTGGAGAGCGGGAAAACGGTTGCGAAGGCTTATGCTGAGAATCCACAGGTTGCATACGGTGAGGATATTGTTTCAAGAATAACCTACGCAAGGAACGAGGAGAATCTGAAGAGGTTGCAGAGCGCTGTTTTAGAGGCTCTGAACAAGCTGATCGAAGACGTTTGCAATTTAGCAAAGACTTCTTCAGACAGGATATTCGAAGCAATAGTTGTGGGGAATTCGGTGATGCACCACCTCTTTTTCGGGATAACCCCGAAGTTCATAGGTGTTTCGCCCTTTACTCCAGCGGTCACCAGCGGCATAAGCTATCCAGCCCGAGAAGTAGGTTTGAGGATGAATCCAGAGGGATTTGTAACGTCTTTACCGCTGATAGCTGGCTTCATCGGTGCGGATGCGACAGCAAATCTTTTAATCACGAAAATATACAGGTCTGAAGAGGTTTCAATGCTCATAGATATCGGCACGAACACGGAGATTATTTTGGGAAACAGAGATAGGCTTTTGGCCTGCTCAACCCCTTCTGGACCTGCATTTGAGGGAGCGCACATAGCTTATGGAATGAAGGCTGTAAGCGGCGCGATTGATGAGATTGAGATAAGGGGCGATGAAGTTTTCTACAAAACCATTGATGATCTGAAGCCGAAGGGGATCTGCGGCAGCGGGATGATCGATCTCGTTGCAGAGCTTTTCAAAAACGGAATAATAAACAAAAACGGGAAGTTTACCAAAGAGAATGGAAGAATGATAAGAGATAGAGTGCCAAAATTTGTGGTGGTTCCTGCAGAGGAAACGGAGTTCGGAAAACCGATAACAGTCAGCGAGAGGGACATAAACGAATTTCTTCTGGCAAAAGCCGCTATAAAAGCAGGATGGACGATACTTTCGGCAAAATTTGGTGTTAAGCCTGAGGAAATTCAGAAAATATACCTTGCAGGCTCATTTGGCAGACACGTGGATTTGGAGAATGCTAGGACGATCGGTTTGTTGCCGCCAAATGGCGAGATAATATTTGCAGGAGACTCAGCAGTGAGCGGTGCAAAAATGGCTCTGAAGTCACTGAAAGAGAGGGAGGAGATAGAGAGTGTGGCAAGAAAGGTTGAATACGTCGAGCTTTCCGTCGAGAGAGAATTCCAGAGGACATATCTGAGATCGATAATGCTTTGATTTCGGAGAATTTCCGACAAAGGCTTGATAATCTCACGGAAACTAAGGAGGTGTCTGGAACTTAAAGCTGCCCGTAAGACAGGTCGACCCGAGGCGTGCCCACCTTCAGTTAAATTGAAAAATCGACAGTTTGAATTTGAGCGATGTTCCTGCGATTAATGGAAGAGGTAACCAGAGTTCTTGGGGATTACGGCGATGAGAGGTTTTTGAGAGAAAGTGAGCATGCTGATTTAGCTTCAACAATCGCCTTCAGGCTGGCAAAAGAACGTAAAAAAAGCCCCAAAGAGATAGCAGATGAGATTGTTGAGAATCTTGAGGTTGATAGCGATTACATTGGCAGTGTCGAGAGTAAAAATGGCTACATTAACTTCTTCGCAAGCTATGAATTTCTTGAGGATACCGTTAACGTAATTCTTGATGAAGATGAAAATTACGGAGACTTAAACCTCAAGGGCGAGATTCTTATTGAGCACACCTCAGCAAACCCTGACGGGCCACTGCATATAGGACACATCAGAAACTCAATTATCGGCGACACGCTGGCGAGAATTTTTACCAAAGCCGGCTTCAGTGTTAGAACACATTACTACGTCAATGACATGGGGAGGCAGACAGCAATAACCGTCCTTGGAATTGAGAAGTTTGGTCTGAAGGACAAAAAAACAGATCATGCTGTTGCTGAAGCTTACATCGAAGCGAACAAGCTGCTTGAAAGCAATTCTGAGCTTGAAGAGTACGTGGAGAAGCTGATGCTTGCATATGAGCTGGGTGATGAAGAAGCAGTAAAGAAGTTCAGAAGGGCTGTAGAGGCTGCTTTGAAGGGGATCAGAGAAACTTTAAAAGCCATTAATGTTGAACACGACGAATTTGTCTGGGAAAGCGAGTTTGTTCGCAACGGTTACGTTGACAGGGTGCTTGAAGTTCTCGATGAGAGGGGGCTGATAAAAAAGGATGGGGCGTGGATTATTGAGCTTGAAGGGTTCGATAAAGAGGTTGTCATAAGAAGGGAAAATGGCACAACGCTTTACATCACAAGAGATCTCGCCTACCACCTGTGGAAAAATGAGAACTACAAGAGGTTCATAAACGTCCTTGGGGCTGATCACAAGCTTTACGGTGCACAGCTATCAAGAATTCTCGAACTTATCAACCTTAAGCCTCCTGAAATAATTTTCTTTGAGTTCGTGTCGCTGCCTGAAGGAAGCATGAGCACGAGGAGAGGTAAATTCATATCCGCTGATGAGCTGATAGAGAAGGTGAAGGAGGAGACATGGAAAATAATTTCCAGCAAAGAGATTGATGAAAAAGAGAAAAGGGAAATTGCGGAAGCTGTAGCTATTGGAGCGATAAGGTTCGATTTCATCAAAATTGCTCCTGAGAAGCACATGACCTTCGACTGGAACAAGGCTCTGGACTTTGAAAGGCAGACCGCAAGCTACATCCAGTACAGCCATGCAAGAGCCTGCAGCATTCTGCGAAAGGCGGTCGAGGATGGAATGCCCGAACTTGAGTTTAAAGGTGAGCTCTGCACTTCCGGAGAGAGGAAACTCGTGATGCTGCTTTCCAAAATGCCGTACATGGTAAAGAGGGTTGTTGAAGAGCTGCGCCCCAACGTTTTTGCGGAGTATTTGCTCAGTGTAGCAGGAGCATTTAACGATTTCTACCGCGATCATCCGGTTCTCAGAGCGGAGTCGGAGATAAGAATGCACAGGCTGGCGATTGTGGATGCGACAAGGATAGTGCTGCGGAACAGCCTCGAGCTGCTCGGAATTGAACCGCTTGAAAAAATGTAACCTGCCTTCTGTTTAATACGAATTCGGTATGAGAGCTTTTGTTCAATGAGTTAAAGGGCTCCTTAAAAGTTAAATACTTTTTTAACGAACTTACACAGTGTTGGTCAGAAGACTCGAAGATCTTCTCGACAAAAAAGTTACAAAAAAGGTGGATGCAGCAGTAGTTGTTCCGGTTTTTGATGAGAACTGCCCAAAGCTCGTTATGATAAAGCGCTCAAAGGGATTAAACAGAAGTGCGGGTCATATTGCCTTTCCGGGAGGGATGATCGAGAATGGGGAGAACGAAGTTGAGGCTGCGCTGAGAGAGTTCGAAGAGGAGCTCGGGATAAATCCTGACTGTGTGGATGTTCTCGGATTTTTGAGGCCGAGAGAGGTTCACGAGTACAGGATAATGATCTGTCCTGTGGTTGGGATGATAAGAACTCTTGAATTTGAGCCCAACAGCAGAGAGGTGAGTAAAGTTCTGGTAGATGAGTTAAGAAGGGTGCTGAAGTCAAGAAGGGTAGCAGACTGGGGGCCAAATTTTGAATGTGCCGGACAGCTTGTCTGGGGGGCGTCGAGCAGGGTTCTTGATGACCTCTACCTGAGGATAGTAAAAAAGTATGGTTCGATAGATGCGTTTTTTAAAATCTGACAGAGTTTTTTAGCAATCCAGGAACTCCTTTTCTCTGCCCAGCTTTCTTATAATCTCCATCTGCCTGAGAACCAGCTCCCTTGCCTTTTCCATATCCGGTTCTTCAATGATTTTACCGCCATCAATTACTTTTCTCAGCAATGCCTCTCCATTACCGCTGTACTCTTCGTTGAAGAGCTTCACTTCATCCCTGAGCTCATCCCAGTGCCTGTAGACCTGCTTCATCCCTCCCCTCTTGCCCCTTTTGGCTGCAAATCTGCCCTCTCTCTCAACTATGTCCAAGGCAAAGTCAACCGGATTCGCACCGCTGATTGCGGTTCCAACACCAAATGCATCAACAATGTCTCTGAGCTCAAGCACATCCTTTAAGCTCAACCCACCGCTGACAAAAATCTTCACATCCCTCTTTCCTCTGATGTCAAGTTCCCACCTGACTTCTTCAACAATCTTCCTGAACTTGCCTCTTCTGGATGATGGAGTGTCAAGTCTAACGCCACTCACGTTTTCAACATTCTCCACCGCCATCACGGCTTCGGTTTTCTCATCATAGTATGTGTCTACAAGCATCGTTCTCGGCACATCCCTGTCAACAACCTCGTCAAAGCTCTTCCACGCCTCAATTTGATTTCCGAAGCAGATTATCAAAGCATGCGGCATAGTTCCCATGCTCTTCAGGCCAAGATACTTCTCAGCAGAGAAGTTGCTCACCCCATCAACCCCTCCGATGTAGGCAGCCCTTTCAATGCACGGAGCTATGGCGGGATGCATTCTTCTTGTTCCAAATGAGTAAACTTTCTTCTCACCAGCAGCAAGCTTGAACTTGAATGACTGTGTTGCAACCGCACTTGCATGACAGATGAAACCAAGCAGAGAGGTTTCATACCTTGCAAAATCCAGATACCTGCCAACAATTGTTATTACCGGCTCGTGGGGGAAGAAGATGCTCCCTTCAGGCATCGCGTAAACGTCAATTGGTAGTCCTTCAAGAAGGTTGAGAGCATCATCAAGTCCTGCAAAAACACCCCACCCAGAGGTTGTCACTTCAGCCACCACAGTAGGATTGACGTTTTTCGCTTTCAGAACTTTCTCAGTCCAAATGAAGTACTTGTCCGTCACCAAACCATTTTTTATGTCCTCCTCATTTGCGATTCTGAACCTCATTTCGAATCACACTCACAGGGCTTTTTTCCACACCTGATGCAGAAACCCGGATATTTTTTAAGAACTTCCTTCTCAACATCTACTTCAAGCAAATTTGCAAGGCTTACAAGCCATGCCATAACATCTGCTATCTCTTCACCAGCATTTGTCCCCTTTCTGACAGCTTCAGCAAGCTCACCGACCTCCTCGACTATCCACAGCATGGTTTTCTCCACGCCCCTTTCTTTATCCCGGTTTATGTAAATATCCGAAATCATCTTCTGGAACTCTGAAATCCTCACGATCTCACCCTCACAATCTCACCTGAATTCCTCTATCGGCAAGATATTCCTTTATCTCTCTGATTGATATTTCCCTGTAGTGGAAGATGCTTGCAGCAAGGCATGCATCAGCCTTTCCATAAACAAAACCTTCATAAAAATGTTCTTTTGTTCCAGCCCCACCAGATGCTATTACCGGAATACCAACTTCCTCGCTGATTTTTCTTGTAATTGGAATATCAAAACCATCCTTGGTGCCATCCCTGTTCATGGAGGTAAGCAGAATCTCTCCAGCTCCAAGCTCTTCAACTCTCTTTGCCCACCACACTGCATCTATCCCAACTGGCTTCCTTCCTCCGTATATCACAACCTCGTACCACGCCTTACTCCCATCTTCGAACTCCACAATGTATTTGCCCCTGCTCAGGTCAAAGTTTCTACGGCAGTCAATTGCAACCACAATGCACTGACTGCCAAAAATCTCTGCCGCCTCCCTCACAAATTCTGGATTTTTAACTGCAGCTGTGTTGATCGAAACTTTGTCAGCACCGGCAGAAAGAATGTTGTGGATGTCCTCAACCGTCTTTATCCCACCTCCCACAGTAAACGGGATAAAAACCTGCTCGGCAGTTTTTTCAATGACATCTATCATCGTTCTTCTACCTTCCGGTGAGGCTGTGATGTCCAGAAATACGAGTTCATCAGCTCCCTCCTCATCGTACCTCTTCGCCAGCTCGACGGGGTTGCCGGCATCTCTGAGGTTTACAAACTCCACTCCCTTTACAACTCTCGCTCCCTTATCATCAAGGGTGACATCAAGGCAGGGAATGATTCTTCTCGCAAGCATCAGTGAACCACCTCGAAACCATTGTAATTCAAAATTTCCGCCCTTTTAACCTCCACACCCCTAACATTTGCAAGCGGGGGGCCTGATTTTACTGCTGAGAGGAATTTATCAAGTGTTAGCTCATCTCCAACAGCGTAAATGTAAACCCTCCCATCAGGGAGGTTTTTAACGTATCCCCTGATGCCAAGCTCCCTTGCAATTCTGCGTGTAAAGTATCTGAAACCCACACCCTGAACGTTTCCGCTGACGTAGATTTCAAAGGCAATCATATAACTCACCCCTCAGCTGCGGTATATAAGTTTAAATTTTTCAATTAATATATTTTAATACGAATCGAAATTCTTTAAATATTTTGCATGCATATCAATTAATATGAAAAAACTGCTCGCCATGGTAGTGATTTTAGCTGCCATCACTTTAATTTTCATCAGCTCATATCAAACAGAGGAGGGACTGAGGATCAAATCCTTCAGCTCTCCCGAGGAATTTCGGGAGTATTTGAAAAGGAGTTCTGAGTTTTCTTTTTACCACGGTATGGCTGAAGTTATGATGATAAAAGATGCAGGCCCGACAGTATTGCCCTCAGAACACGAAACATCAGGATACGAAACAAGCATTCTTAGACCTGAGAGATATTCCGAAACCAATGTTCAGGTTAGAGGTATCGACGAACCGGATATAGTAAAAACAGATGGCATCAACATCTACTATTCTTTTTATCCAACCAGATACTTTTTCTACCCTAACGAAAGACGCCATCATGGAGAAACTCTGTTTATCAGGGCTTTTCCTCCTCAAAATCTCAGCAAAACAGCAGAGATACCGGATTCCGGGAACTTACTGCTGTATGATAAGATCATTCTCATTCTCGGCAGGAACATTA
>CAZZLE010000320.1:0-7032 GCA_964654595.1 uncultured archaeon
ATTCAAGCTACTTCGTAATATGCTCCATTTACCTTCTCGTTCAGTTTGAAGATATGGAAAGGGCAACGAGGTTCATGGCCTGTTTGGCGGTTTTCTGGGCTGTTTTAGTTCACAGCGGTACTGGAGCCATCTACAGCTTTGTTTATTCAAAGGAACTCTATCACTCAGCCCTGACACCACCGATGTTTATAGTCTGTGCCATAACCTCAGGATTAGGATTGCTGCTGGCAACCTTGTACTACACCTTCCGCTTCACCAACAGAGAGCTTGACCCGCAGCTGATCAGGGGACTGGCATTGATTTTTGCAGGTTTGATGATGGTCCTCGGTTACTTCCTTGCAGTTGAGGGGCTTGAAAAGGGATACATTCCGGCCCTTCATGAGGCTGTCCATTTTGTGTTCTTAACACCCAATTCAGGAGTCTTCTGGAGCTTCTGGCTGCTTGTAATTTTCGGCATTGTAATCCCGACACTGATAATCCTCTATCCAAAAACTGGCTATGATCCAAGGTTGGTAAGCTTGGCAGGTATCATGCATGCAGCCTTGGTGTTTGCAGAGCGTTTTTATCTCATAGTCCCCGGACAGGTTTTTCCGGAGGAGTACCTACACGGATACAAGATCGAGTCACTGCACACGCTTGAAGGATACCTTGTCAGCTACACACCAACAATCACCGAATGGCTGCAGGTAATCGGCCTGATTGCGATGGTTTACCTGCTCTTCGCTGTTGGAGTCAAGATCTTTGCACTGATTCCTGAAAGGGCTGCAGAGGAGGTGGAAGAATGATTGGAGTGATTTTCGGTGTAATAGTGCCTTACATTGCTGTTGCGATATTCATTGTTGGTGTTGTTTACCGCATCCTCAGCTGGGCAAGCAGTCCTGTGCCGCTCAAGATCCCAACTACAGGAGGTCAGCAAAAATCATTCCCCTTCATCAAGAGAACTGTCTATGATCGCTTTGACTCACCCTATACATGGTGGGAAACTGCCGGAAGAATGCTTCTCGAAATCTTCCTCTTCCGCAGCCTTCTGAAAAACACCCGGTACTATCTTGACAGAGTGTCGCAGAAAGACGCACGCTGGCTCTGGCTATTTGGAATACTGTTCCACTACTCACTTCTGCTCGTACTCATCAGACATTCAAGATTCTTCCTCGAGCCAGTTCCGAGCTTCGTTGAACTTTTGAGTGAAATTGAGGCCTTCAAAGGTGTTTTCATTCCGTCTGTGTACATGTCAGGGTTGGCAATAGTTGCAGCTCTCTTCCTTCTGTGGTTCAGAAGAATATTCCTCTCAAGGGAAAGAACGCTCAGCCTTCCGAGTGACCACTTCGTTCTTATTCTTTTGCTTGCAATAACGATCAGCGGAAACCTGATGAGATACTTCTTCAAGGCTGATCTGTTCGCGGTTAAGGAGCTTCTGATGAGTCTGATGGCATTAAACATAACCCATGCTGTCGAGGTGGCGAACACGATAGAGCCCGTATTCTACGTCCACTTTGCCCTTGCAAGCTTCCTTCTTGCATACTTCCCGTTCAGCAAGCTGATGCATGCAGGAGGAGTTTTCTTCTCACCCACAAGAAACATGCCCAACGATAACAGAGCAAGAAGGCACGTTAATCCCTGGGATCCTGCAGACGTTCCGATACTTGCCAAGGGGATTACTGTAGCAGGAGAGACCTACAAGTCGAAGAAACTCGACTGGGAGACTTACTATGAAATGTACAGAGGTCAGCTGGAGGAGATTGAAGAGGCAGACTACAAGATTGCTCCCGAGGAGTTGTGAGGTGGTATAGATGGAAGATGTGGCTGAAAAAATAGAAATAAAACAAAAATTCCCGGGCTGGAGAGAGATGTTAAAACCTGTAAAAAAGTTCGAGGAAGGCAGACTGAGCTACCTCTCACTACCCAAACAGGTTAATTCAGATTTCTTCAAAATGCCATTCGGTGATGTTGAAAGAGACTTTGAAAACCTAAAACTTCCCGAAAACTGGAAGGAGATATTCCTTGAAGCTCTGAAGGATACACTGGAAAAGAACAGAGCATTTAAGCTTTTCATGGACATCTGTGTCAGATGCGGTGCATGTGCGGATAAATGTCATTACTACATCGGAACTGGCGATCCGAAGAACATGCCGGTTGGAAGAGCTGAGCTTATAAGATCAGTCTATCGCCGCTACTTCACACCAGCAGGAAAATTCCTTGGGGAATGGGCAGGAGCAAGAGAGCTTACCGAAGATGTTCTGAAGGAGCTTTACTACTATGCCTACCAGTGCTCCCTCTGCAGACGCTGCAGCCTCTTCTGTCCTTACGGCATTGATACTGCCGAAATAGTCTGGTGGCTGAGGAGAATTCTGAGCAGGGTTGGAGTGAACCAGAGGTTCATGACAATATCAATTGAAGCTTCATCAAGAACGGGCAACCACCTCGGATTGCTGCCCGGAGGAATGTACGGGGCAATACAGCAGGGTCTGGAGGAGCTGAAAGATTATACCGGCCTTGACCTTCACACCTACATCAACAAGAGGGGTGCTGATGTGCTGTTTGTGGCGCCCTCTGCCGATTTCTTCGCCACACCGCACTGGTATGTGATGCTTGGCTATTTACTGCTTTTCAACGAGCTCGAGCAGAAGTATGGACTGACCATAACATGGTCAACCTATGCCAGCGAGGGCGGTAATTTCGGATCATTCCACAGCTACGAGGCAGCACAGCTTCTTAACTCCAAGATTTACAAGGAGGCAGAAAGACTTGGTGTCAGCTTCATAATTGGTGGGGAATGCGGTCACATGTGGAGGGATAAACATCAATTCATCAACACAATGAATCTACCACCAAAACACGAGGAGTGGAAGAGGTTCTGGGAGAATCCTGACCTTGGTGAGCTTGCTGAAGGTCTGAGGGGTGTTAGATTTGACAGCTACGCCTCGGGAGAGCACGGATGGATTCACATTCTGGAATTCGTTGCAGCACTGCTGGAACACAGAAAAATCACCGTTGATAAGAGCAGAAACGACAAGTGGATTGCAACATACCATGATCCATGCAATCTTGCGAGAGGAATGGGTCTTATTGAAGAGCCCAGATACGTGCTAAGAAATGTCATGAACAACTTCTACGACATGCCCGAGCACACAATCAAGGACAAAACATACTGCTGCGGAGGTGGAGGGGGTATGCTTGCAGAGGAGCTAATGGATCTGAGAATGCGAGGTGCTATGCCCAGAATGATGGCTGTAAGGCATGTTTACAGAAAGTATGGAGTTAACATCCTGCTCACACCATGCGCCATTGACAAGGCCCAGTTCCCGCATGCACTTGAATACTGGAAGATACCAATCGAGGTAGGAGGACCAATGGAGATGGTTGGAAACGCCCTCGTTATGACTGCATTTGGTGAGAAACCAGAAGACAGAAAGTTCGACCTTAGAGGAGAACCGCTGAAAGAGGAGGGTGAGTAAAATGAAAATATACAACGAAAAATACGTGATCCCCCTGATTTTAATTTTCTTGGCCGGCTTCTTCACACCATACTGGTACAATGCCATGGCAGGAACCTTTGGCCATGTTCCAGAGCTCAAAAAACCAGCTGGAGAATGTGTTGAGGACAAAGACTGGATGTCCGCAAACCACATGCTGCTGCTGCAGCAGTGGAGAATTCAGGCAGTTAGGCATGGTGCAGAGGGTGGAAGGATATACCACAGCTTCACAACTGGCGAGGAATTTCATGCCTCCACAAACACCTGCTGGAGCTGTCATGAAAACAAAAAAGAGTTCTGCGACCAGTGTCACGACTACATAGGAATTCACCCTGAGTGCTGGGACTGTCACTACTCACCGAACATTGAAAAACCGCACTACGGCGGAATTGAAGAGCTGACAAAGTATTTCTCCTAATTTTTATACATTTTGTAAAGTTCTGCCCTTTTTGCTTCAAGAAGTTCCTCCTCAACCCCCGCAAACTCTGCTGCCGATTCAACTTCTACCCCGAACTGTTCTGCAGCCTTAAAAACTTCCTGCATCCTTTCCCTCCAGTTCAAATCTCTCGTAAGATGATGGTCGATCACGAGTGTTTTTATTTCAGTTTCAGCAATCAGCCTTTTGAGGTTCTCAACGCTGTTTTGAAAAGACTTCTGTGAAAAGCGGTATCCAAGCATGTATGTCATTGGCCCGTCAATGAAAACAACCTGAGCAGATTTTTCAAGCATGAAAGCCAACTGCTCTGCATTGTTAGGCCCTTCAACATCTGATGAGAAAAGGAAGCTTTTCTTACCATCATCAACGTAGACCTCCAGAACGAAGCCAAGTCTGCTGTCTGCACCGTGGAAAACCGGATCAGATATCTCAACAACTGTTTTGCCAATCTCGTAGCTTTTCCCGTCGCAGTAATCTATGTCCACGTTTACAGCCTTAAGCTGCTCTAAGAAGAACTTTGCCCTCTCCATCTGACTTCTGTTGATTTTTTCCACCGGATGCTTCAGCAGAAGCTTTTTTCCCGAAAAAATTTCCACCTCATTCGGGTCGTGGTGGTCGTAATGATAGTGTGTGATGATCGCCAAATCAGCCCTTTTCATCATCCCCTTAATTTCCTCCCACTTCTGGTTCATCCTTTCAATCTCTACCCTGTGAGGGGGTAAGCGGTAGCGCTTTGGTGCAAGGCTGACTCCCGGATCGATTAGAATTGATACGTCTTTAGTTTCAAGAAATGTTGCCATACTTCTTACTCCCATGGAGTCGTAGGCTATGGGGACAATTTCCATGTTAATTGTTCAGGCAAACTATAAAAAAACCTGACGATAACTAAAGCTGTGTTGAAAGCAGAACTTCATGTCCACTCCTCACTCAGCGATGGCAGAGATAGTGTTAGAAAAATTCTGAACGCAGCGGTTGAAAAGAGAATCGATGTTATATCAATAACGGATCACGACACCGTTCAGGGTTCCTTAGAGGCGATGGATATCGTGAATGAAGAGAAATTGCCGTTAAGGGTTATTCCAGGATGCGAAATAACGTCTTCTTCAGGGCATATCCTTGCTTTTGGTATTCTGGAGGATGTTGAACCAAAGATGCCTGCAGAAGAAACATGCAGAATTGTTAGAGAGCTTGGAGGGGTTTGTTTTCTCGCCCATCCCTTCGATTTTATCCGGGGAGGAAGCGTAAGGCTGAAAGATTTCAAAGTTGTGGATGGCGTTGAAACCTTTAACGCCAAAAGTTACTGCAACTTCATTGCCAGAAAATACGCCAGAAAGTTTTCCAAGCCAGAAATTGCGGGCAGTGATGCACACTCTGCAAGAACGGTAGGACTGGCCGTTAATTTTCTGCCTGACAGCGTAAGCCTTATCGAGTCGATTTTTTACGCCAAATACAACGGAAAAAGAGTTTCATTCAGGGAGAGATTAGCTTTTCTGCTATTTCGACTAAATCAACGACTTTAATTCTGTTACCAAGCTTTTCCGCAGATTTTGAGAGGTGATACTCGCAGAAGGGACAGCATGTGATGAGATACTCGGCTCCGGTCTCCATTGCTTCAAGAACCCTCTGCTTTCCTATTTCAAATGAAATTTCAGGGAACTGGCTTCTCAGCCCTCCTCCAGCACCGCAGCAGAGTGCCTGCTGCCTGTTCCTCTCCATCTCGACAAAATCAATGCCAAGCTTCTTTATGACATTTCTCGGTTCTTCATAAATTCCCATGTGTCTCCCAAGGTGGCACGGGTCATGATACGTTGCTTTCGCAATTTTTTCTGTCTTCTCAAAAACTCCCATTTTATCCAGTATTGAGACCGTGTGAATCACTTCAATGTCAAACTCGTAGCCCTTCTCCTCAGCTATCTTTGGATAGTCCAAGGATATCGTTCTGTAGCAGCCCGGACATGAGGTAATTATCCTTTCTATTCCTGCTTTCTGCCAGTACAGGAAGTTTTTCTCGAAGAGTCTTTCAACAATGTCTTTCTGACCTGTTCTCAGGAAAGGAGACCCACAGCAGTACTCATTCTTACCAGCGATGGTGAAATCAATTCCAAGCTTGTTAAGAACGCTTGCCGTAGATTTAGCCAGATTTTGCAGTTTGAAACTTGCCGTGCATCCGGCAAAGTAGAGCGTTTTTGCGGGTTTGATTTCGAAATCTGCCCAATCACCTCTTCTCTCCTGATCCCCGCTGTAAGGGTTGTAGTTTCTGAAGGTGATTTCTCTCAGCTTTCTGTGTACGGAAAGAGGTGCCAATCCTTTTTTAAAAAGCTCCATTCTCAGCTCCTCCCAGAAATCGATTAGCGGAAGATCTACAGGGCATGCTTCCTGACACAAACCGCAAACAGAGCATTTAAAGATGTCCTTGACCACTTTCTGGTCGATGTCAGCATCTCCATCCAGATACTTCAAAGTTAGCTGAAGTTTTCCTCTTGGTGAAACGGTTTCCCAACCCTCTATTCTGTAAGTGGGGCAGGTCAGGCAGTATCCGCATTTACTGCACTTTATCGCTATTTCCCTTAAATTCATAGAACCATCTCCGCAAGCCTTATCATTCTGGAGAAGCTGTTTCCTTCAACTGCCTTTCCGGGATTGAGAAGTGATTCCGGATCCACAGCTTTTTTGTAGACCTTAGCAAAGTCTGAAATACCTTTGTGGGGAAACAGCATTCCGGTGGCGTAGGTTCTTCCACCAAGCTTTTCCGCAATTTTTATGAACTTAATGGCCTTCATCGCAGCTCTGTAGAAGTTTTCAAGCGGAATGAGACCGAGAAAAACCACATTGTCTCTGGTAAAAACGGTCTCAACCGGAATATCAACTTTTGTGAAGAAATCAGCCGCTGATTCGTATGGAAGAACCGCTTCGGTAAAAATAACCTCCCTTTCTTTTCCAGCTCTGAACAGGTTGAAGCGATTCTCCCACATTCTTTTTCCGAGCTCCTTATCTCCTTCTCTTCCCGCTTCACCCTCATAACTGAGAAGCAGAAGATTTCTCTCATTAAATCCAAGCATCTTTGCAAGCTTGTGGTTGATATAAACTCCATGATAGGCGCCGTCAAGCAAATCTATGGTTTTA
>CAZZLE010000321.1:0-2703 GCA_964654595.1 uncultured archaeon
GCCTTTCGTTTACATGGCAAGGATGATTAAGAGTGAGGTTGAAAGGGCGGAGATTGTTTTAAAGACCCGTTGAAACCATTTTTTCCGCAAGTCCATCAAACACGAACTCAACGGCAATTGCGGCGAGAAATATGGCGAGTATTCTTGCAGCAATGTCTGCACCGCTCCTTCCAAGGAATCTTATGATGGGAGCGCTGTAGATGTGGCTCAGCCTGACTACTGAATAAACCAGAACAGCGCTGAGAACAACAATAAGCTTCATAATCACGTCTTCTGCCTGCGAGTAAAGCACGATTCCTGCAGTGATAGCTCCAGGACCTGTGTAGAGTGGTAAGGCGAGAGGAAAAACAGCTATGGAGTCAACATCTATGCTCTCCTCTGCCCTTCTCCTGTATGCCTCCCTTCTTGTTCCACCGAGGAGAATGTCAACTGAGGATATAAAGAGCAGCACTCCGCCAGCGATTTTCAGACTGCTTATCGAAACGCCAAAGTAGTCAAGAACTTTCCCTCCAGTAACTGTTGTGATGAAGAAAATCAGAAAGGCAATTATCGTAGCTCTTTTTGATATTTTTTCCCTGTATCTGTCGCTGAATCTCTCTGTTAAGGCTATGAAAATTGGCAGATTTCCGGGAGGGTCGATTATTATAAACAGTGTTGTGAAGCTTGCAAGAAAGAAGCTGAGGTAGGCAGCGGTATCCATATTCAGCCCTTATCCACAGCTCTCCTCACGTTTTCGAGCAGCTGGACAGCAAGTTCCTGAGATGGAAAAGAGAAAAGACCACAGTCAGGACCAACGTAGGCAAGAAGCTCCCCAAAACGTTCTTTAGCCATCCTGATTCTCTCGGAAATTCTCTCAACAGGCTCAACCTCCTGAATTGCGAGGGAAATAAGCTTCTCATTCCCCCATGCGTTAACCCCGTACATTGCGTTGAACTCTGCAATTATTCCGTCTATATCGCTTCTTGCAACACCGATTCTCAGCTTTTTTTCAGCAGAAGCCACGGATTCAGGATCTATGAAGTCCATGTTCTCGGGCTTCCTTGCACACTCAATGCCTATTACATCAATTGAAGTTTCCAGTATTTTTTCATAGTAAAGCGGTTCGTGCAGGTGAATCTGAACATCCTGGGGGATGCTGTATTCCAGAGCTTTCTGGAGGAGCTCATCATCCGGCTGAAGGTCTGGTGCTATTCCGAGGCTCGGCTCATCAATGCTTATGCAGACCACGTTTTCGTACTTTGAGGCATTCTCAACAAATCTCTTTACAGATTCTGCGATGTTAAGCAGAACATCTTCGTAAATTACACCTCCAAACTCCCTGTAGTAAAGCTCGAATGGACCCGTGATGCAGACTCTCACGGATTCAGCTTTAATTCTCTCTACATACTCAAGTTCCGGTATTACGGCCTTGTTCCTCGAAATTAGATAGGGCTCTTCCTGGAAGGCTTTTATTGGCTCGATGAACATTCTTATCATGTCCCTGAATTGAGGATAGTTGGGAGCGTCAAGAAACTTTGCCTTCATGAGAAAGGCTCTTTGAACCATTTCCTCGTATTCCTTCGTGCCGAGATTTTGCTCCACCCAGTCTCTCGTAATTCCCTTAGGAAGCGGGAAGCTGCCAATATCGTCAACCCTCATATCTTCTCAATAATTCCTCCTCTTATTGCAAGTCTTTCAATCTGATCCCTCAGCTCCTCAA
Source organism: uncultured archaeon (assembly GCA_964654595.1). Lineage (GTDB taxonomy): Archaea > Halobacteriota > Archaeoglobi > Archaeoglobales > Archaeoglobaceae > Archaeoglobus. The sequence goes on from CAZZLE010000321.1 coordinate 1,700, forward strand.
GGTTGTCCATAAGCTCTCTCCAGCAAGAATCTCTGCATTTTTCATAAGTTTCCCTCAGTTCTCTCAACCTCAGCTTTATTCTCCTTACCTGGTCGGCATAAATTTCCTCACTCTCTGTACCGTAGAATATGTTGTTGATTCTCCCTATTGCAGCCCTCAGAAGCCTTATTCTTTCCTCAACATCCCCGCTGTAATCGAAATTTTCGAGAAGTTCTGCAAGATGATCCTTTAATGAAACCATATAGTTGAGTTACTTTCCTGCTAAAAAAATTTGGGGTAAAACTGCTTTAACCTTCTGCAATAACTACTCCCAGCCACCCCTTCTGCTGAAAAAGTAGAGGAAAAGCAGTCCCGATGCAGCGGTGATGAGGAGAGCAGAATTTTTATCCACTTTTATCTCAGGTTTTACCTTGAATTCAAGTTTGCATCCCGGTTCGCAACGATAAACGCTGTAATCCAAACCCCCGAACCGCTGAACTCCGAGATACGTCGTGTTGTACTGTCCATCAACCGGAACAGTCGTCAGAACAAGGAGATTCTGATTTTCGTTCGATGATGAGAAAACCGGTTTTGTCAATCTGTAAGTGATTGATACATTTCCACTGCTGTTTGCAGGAACAATGAGTTTCTCCAGAATGAGCCTTCCATCAAACTCAGATGCACTCATAAAACTCAGAGATGAATCCAGTATCTCCAGCTCGTCAAACTCAGGCAGTGGAATTGCTATGTCACCCTCGAAGTTTGCATCCCCTGAATTGGTTATTATGACAATCTCAAGAACCTCAAGTCTTGGCTGGATGATTGCATGCCTCATCACGCTCAGGTTCTCAGTGCTGCCTGTGAACAGCAGGTTGAATGTGATGATTTTATTTTCATCAAGCACCAGCCTTTCGACAAATGTTTTGTTTAACGCAAAAAGTTTCAGAGTGTATTTCCCCGCTGGTAAGCTCAGAACCGTTCCGTTTTTTATTTCCAATTTTTTTGAAAAGTTCTCCCCGATTACG
>CAZZLE010000322.1:0-1972 GCA_964654595.1 uncultured archaeon
CTCGACAGCTATGAAAACGCTTGAAGCAACTGCAATCGTCAAAGCCCATTCATAGAGTGTCATCGGTTCGAGATGCATTATTCCCAGACTGGTCAGTGCAAGCTGGATTGCAAGGGTTAACAGAATTCCGAAGATGGCGAACTTGTTCCGGAATCCGACTTCAAAGAAGCTCTTTTCGACGTATGGAGTCAGCAAGTACCAGGCCCCAACAGCTATTATGCCATTCATCGCCGCTGACATCTTTCCGATGTTAAAGTAGAGGTAGTATGCCACGAGAACGCTCAGGATTGAAATGTAAGCAATTCTAAATATAATTCTGGTACTCACGATTTCTCCTCTTGTTGGTTTCAATCTCAAAAGCCCCTCCTCCTTTTTTTCAAAAACAAGCATCATTCCCAAGAGTGCCGCGGTTATGGTGTTTATCCAGAGAATGTGAACCGGCAGCATGGGGAGCTGGATACCCAGAAGAAAGGCCGTAACCACTATCAGCCCCTGACCCCCGTTGGTGGGTAACATCCATGAGATTATTCTCTGTATTTTTCTGAATATATCTCTTCCAAGCTCAACTGCTTTCACGATGGTTGAAAAGCTGTCGTCGAGGATTACGAGATCGCTCGCCTCCTTTGCAACCTCGCTTCCACTTCCCATGGCAACTCCTATCTCAGCCTTTTTCAGTGCTGGGGCATCGTTCACACCATCTCCAGTAACGGCAACGATCCTGCCGTTTCTTTGCAGAGCACTCACGATCTCGAACTTCTGCTCTGGATTGACCCTCGCAAATACTCTGTATTTTTTGATCGCTTCCTCTATGTTCATTTCCATCAGTTCCATCCCGCTGACTACCTCTCCCTCAATTCCCGCCCAGCTTGCTATCGTTTTTGCTGTTTTTGGATGATCTCCCGTAATCATGTAAATTTCAATTCCGGCTGACTTGCAATTTTCGACGCTCTCCCTTACATCTTCTCTCAGGGGGTCAATCAGACACTGAAGACCCAGAAATTCGAGACCATCAAAGTTGAAACCATCAAATCTCTCCTGTTTTTTCCAGGCGAAGGCGAGAACCCTCATCCCCTGCTCGGCGTATTTCTCCGCATCTATCTTCATTCCGAGAATTTTCTCGAGAGCTTCAGGAGCACCTTTGACGACCACCAGATATTCTTTTCCAAGCTTTGCTGAAACAGCCATGAACTTTCTCTTTGAATCGAACGGTATTTCGTCAATAAGTTCAAAATCCTCCGTGAAACCTGTTTTTATCGCCAGTTGCAGAAGTGCAACTTCCATTGGATCTCCTCTGCAGTATCCGGATTCGCAAACCGCTCTGTTGCAGATGTATCCGGCGAGAATCAAATCTCTTGCCCTTGGAAGACTTTTTTCATCGTCCGCATCTATCTCACCCTCTCTGGTGACGAGTTTTACAACCTTCATGCTGTTCTGCGTCAGAGTTCCTGTTTTATCAGTACAGATCGTATCAACGCTCCCAAGGCCTTCAACCGCAGGCAGGCTTCTGACCAGAGCATTCTCCCTTGCCATCTCCCTCACACCAAAGGCCAGTGCCAGAGTGACAACAGCAGGCAGGATTTCGGGAATCACAGCAACTGCAAAGCTCAACACTGCAATAAAAACGTAAAGGGCATCGTAACCCCTGAGGATTCCGAGGATAAAAATCAAAACTGAAATAAGGGCGATTCCAATTGAAAGCTGTTTTGAAAAGTTGCTGAGCTTGATTATCAGTGGACTTCTGGTCATCTTTATTTCTTCCATTGATCTGCTTATTTTACCAAGTTCAGTATCACCTCCAGTTGCTGTGACGACAGCCTTTCCCCATCCGGTTGCCACAAAAGTTCCGGCGTATATCATGCAGCTTCTTTCCGTCAGCGGGGTCCTCTCATCGACTTTTTCAACCCTTTTTTCGACCGGAAAAGATTCTCCGGTAAGAATGGACTCATCAATTGTTAGCTCTTTTGCTTCAATC
>CAZZLE010000323.1:0-4359 GCA_964654595.1 uncultured archaeon
TGTAAATGCTTGAGAACAACGCTCTTCTGACTGAGGAGGAAATAAAAATAAGAGAAGAAGCTAAGGAGCTCGTTAATGCCGTTGATCCGGAACTTCTAAGGAAAATGGACAGGGATGAGGTGGACTACCCTTTCGAATTTCTTGAGGAGGCGGCAAGGAGGAAAATGCTTGGATTGAGGTTTCCTGAAGAGTATGGCGGTAGAGGGTTAAGCTGGACGGCTGAAGCTGTCGCCGTCGAGGAAGTTGGAGTTTTGGGGAACGGAATCGGGTGCAGCTACGCGATGGTCAGCATAGTTGGCGAAGCCATTTACCGCTTTGGTCAGGAGTGGCAGAAAGAAGAGTTCCTGAAGCCAATAATCAAGGGAAAAAAGGTTTCAGCTGAAGGTCTGACGGAGCCAAGGGGTGGAAGTGACTTCTTCGGCACAACGACAAGAGCAGAGAAGAGAGGGAACGTTTGGGTTCTGAATGGTGCAAAAAGATTTATTGCTGGAGGCAAGGTGGCCGACTTCTATCTGATTTATGCCAGAACCGATCCGAATGCACCGGGACATCAGGCTCTTACCGCTTTTCTGGTTGAAAGGGAGATGGGTGTTGAGATTGAAGAGGTCTACAACCTGCTCGGATTCAGGGGAATGGGGACTGCAAGGATAGTCTTCAAGGACGTGGAGGTGCCGGATGAGTACAGAGTCGGTGAGGTAAATGGAGCAAGGGAGATTTTCAACAGGATGATGATCCCTGAAAGGCTGACCTCTGCTGCCGGGGCACTTGGCGGTGCAAGGGCGGCACTGGAAATTGCCGTGAGATACTCGAACAAGAGAAAAGCCTTCGGCAGAAAAATTAGAGAGTTTCAGGGAGTTAACTTCATGGTGGCTGAAGCCATAACGATGCTTGATGCCGCAAGAGCTTTAACCTACAATGCTGCAAGGGCTGTAGATTTGTATGATGCGGGAAAAGGCCCAGATCCGAGAAGGCTGGTGAGTGAAGCAAAGTACTTTGCAACGGATGTCGGATGGGATGTTGTAAACAAAGCTATGCAGATTCTCGGAGGGATAGGCTACACCCAGGTTTACCCGGTTGAAAGGATGCTCAGGGATATGAGACTTGCACCGATATGGACTGGAAGCAACGAAATCATGAAGATGCTCATCCAGCACGAGACATACAAGATGATGGGGTTGCCGTCAAAAGACAGGGATGTTGAGAAGGATGCGATGGACTGGTACAAGGAGTGGGAAAAGGTTTACGAGTAATTTTTTATTTTCCTTAAAGCAATCTCCTCGGTATTAATCCCTGGATCAGCATGCAGTCTGCGATAACCAACGCAACCATTGCCTCAACCACCGGCACAGCTCTTGGAACTATGCAGGGGTCGTGTCTCCCCTTAACACTTATTTCCACCTCCTCCATTCTCTCGTAATCAACAGTTCTCTGTATTTTTGAAATGGAGGGTGTTGGCTTTATCGCAGCTCTCAGAACTATTTCTTCTCCGGTAGAGATTCCTCCAAGAACTCCACCGGCATTGTTGGTCAGGAAAGTTATTTTACCGTCTCTGAGCACTAATGGATCATTGTTCTCACTTCCCCTCTTTTCTGCAGCCTCAAATCCGGCACCGATTTCCACACCCTTTACTGCAGGGATGCCCATGACCGCATATGCAAGGTAAGCATCGAGTTTGCCAAAAACAGGTTCTCCCAGACCTGCGGGAGCATTTCTGACAACAACCTCAACAACACCACCAACGCTATCTCCTTCGCTCATCGCATCCTTCAACCTTTTCTCAGCCTCTTTTTCAGCCTCTTTATCGGGCATTCTGAGAGAGCTTTTCTCCGCCCTTTCAAAAGCCTCTTCAGGGTCATTTACCATGCATTTCACTCCTGCTATTTCCCTGGCATATCCCATTACCCTGACACCATACCTCCTCAGCAGCAGTTTAGCCATCGCCCCTGCAGCAACCCTTGCTGCGGTCTCTCTTGCCGAAGCTCTTCCCCCACCTCTCCAGTCTCTGATTCCAAACTTTGCCCAGTATGTGTAATCCGCATGTCCCGGCCTGAAAACTGTCTTCAACTCTTCATAAGCTTTCGAGTCAACGTCGGTGTTCCAGATAATCATCGAAATTGGCGTGCCGGTTGTTAGACCTTCAAAAACTCCTGAAAGTATCTCCACTCTGTCTGCCTCTTTTCTCTTCGAGGCATACTTCCCCCCCGGCCTTCTTCTTTCCATCTCTTTTTGAATGAAAGCTTCATCAACTTCCAGTCCGGAGGGGAAGTTGTCAATCACACATCCAACAGCCCTTCCGTGACTTTCTCCCCAGGTTGTGACCCTTAAAAAAAACCCGAATGTGTTCATTCTCTTTCTCTGTCCGCTATGAGCCTTCCACCAACACCGACATTCTCCGCAGGAGGCTCGTGAAGCAGAATCGTTATTGCATTCTTGTCCATCCCGTAAATTTCTGCACACAGCTCGGTTAGCTTTTCCACGAACTCTCTCTTCTTCTCAACATCGAGCTTTGGCCCGTAAACTATTAGCACTGGCATAAAGTTCGTTGACTCGACACAATATAAGGGTTGTTACCCTCAATTCAAAAAATTTATAAACTCGTTAACTTAGCACCATACATGGTTAACGATATTAAAAAGATTGTTCTGGCAGTGGTAATGGCATTAATAACCGCAATATCTGCACAGCTCAGCTTTAAAATCGGGCCAGTGCCTTATACAATGCAGAACTTTGGCGTAATGCTCTCAGGCTTCTTACTTGGGCCCTACTACGGTTTTGTCTCGATGGTGATATATCTCCTCCTCATAGCCCTCGCTCTACCAGTTGCCGCTGGTGGTGGAGGTCTGGGAGTGCTTTTAGGCCCGACAGCAGGATTCCTTTATGGGTTTGCGATCTCATCATTTATTGCCGGAATTTTCAGAAGGCTGATATGGAAAAATGGTGAAAAAAGGGAGGTCTTTTTGCTGTGGATCTCAACACTGATTGCATCAGCTCCTGTTTACATACTTGGTTTTCTGGTTTTCTACAACTTTGCAGTCAACAATCAACCCCTTCTCTCATGGTCAGAAAATGCCACAAGAACGTTTGGCTTAAACTTCGCTTCTCCTGCAATGGTAATTTTCGCTGCCACAGTGCTGATCTTCATCCCTCAGGACTTCTTCGTCGACCACCTTCTTGCAGTTCTGGTTTACAGATACGTTTACAGAATGCTGAAGGAAAGGGGTATGGAAGTTGATTGAGTTCAGGGTAAGAAGGTACATTTATCCAAACGGAAATGCAGGATTGAGGGATTTCAATGCAGTATTCGAGGGTTGTGAGTTTTTAATTGGTTCAACAGGCTCGGGGAAGAGCACAGTGCTTAAGATGATCAACGGTTTAATTCCTTATTTTTCCGGCGGCACCCTTGAAGGACACGTTAGAGTTTTTGGCCAGAAACCAAGTCCGGAAATTGCATTTTTCATAAAGCAATGTCCTGAAGAAATGATAACATCCACCGAAGTTATTGATGAAATCATCTTCCCTCTGATTCAGCTTGGTATGAGCAGAGCTGAAGCAAAAAGGGAGGCTGAGGAGATCTGCGAAGAGCTGAGAATTGCCGGACTTCTGGATAAAAAAACATACGAGCTGTCAACCGGAGAACTTCAGCTGATCGAAATCGCTTCGGCAATCGTTTCAAATGCAAAAATACTTGTTTTTGATGAACCGTTTGCAAATTTAAGCCGTAAAAATGCGTTGAGAGTTATCAAAATTATTAAGGATTACCCACATGTTGTTTCAGAGCACAGGCTTGAGTTTTCAGGGTATTTTGAGAGAACGGTAAATCTTGGTCTTGAACATGAAAACATCGAAATTCCGGAGGTTGATCTTGGTGAGACTGTTTATGAGGGGGAGATTGAGCTCAGAGATGGTGAGCTGATCGCTCTTGTTGGGGAAAACGGGGCGGGGAAGACAATGATGCTGAAAAGAATAGCAAACGATATGAGAAAGCAAGGAATTGATTTCTCGATTGTCCTGCAGAACCCATCATATCATCTTGTCGAGGACAGATTGATTAAGGAGGTTGACACAGCTGTAGCCGTGGAGTTTGGTTTAGGGAACCTGCTCAGCAGACATCCTCAGTCTCTCAGCGGAGGTCAGATGAAGAGAGCTGCAATTGCCAAGGCCTTCAAATCAAAAATTTTGCTTCTCGACGAGCCCACAGCAGGGCAGGACTTCAGCTTCAGGAAGAAACTGATCTATCTGCTCAGAAAGCATAGAAAGTCTGCAATAATTGCAACCCATGATTCAGAAGTTGCTGGGAAGTGTGATAGAAGATTTGAGCTATGATAATCGAATCGCTCAAAGAGGGGCTGAGGGGTGGGG
>CAZZLE010000324.1:0-3579 GCA_964654595.1 uncultured archaeon
ACTGCATAAACGGCAATGGCACCTATGACAATTCCTATGACTATTCCCAGTGCGATATCTCTCATGGACAACGAACGCTGAGCGGGTATAAATAGTTAAGCACATCGCTGAAAACAGCTTAAACTCGAATCAATTAGGGTATGGAATTTTGCTCTGTGATTGTTCATGTGGTCAAGCTCATTCAGCTTTTTTGTACCGCTTTCAATTTTATTTTTATCCAAAACCGCATTTGCAGGACAGAGTCCCTCTTCCGGGGGTTTTGCGGTTGCTGCATAAACGGCAATGGCGCCTATGACAATCCCTATGACTATTCCCAGTGCGATATCTCTCATGGACAACGAACGCTGAGCGGGTATAAATAGTTAAGCACATCGCTGAAAACAGCTTAAACTCGAATCAATTAGGGTATGGAATTTTGTTCTGTGTAAGTAAAAGTTGTGAATCGATGAAATATGAGGTGAGATGCCGGGTAGGTTAAAGGGGCGAAATACCTTTCATGAACCTGAGGCACAGATAATCAAGCAAATCTAACAGGGAGAAATGCGACCTTAAATATCTTAAAGACTCCCGGCTCAGCAATATTAGAAGAAAAGTAACCCATTCGTCGCTCAACTAAGGTGAGAAAAAATTTAAGTGGTATGAATAAACTCCAATCATGAGTGTTGCAGTCATATCTCCCCTCGGAATGAGCCCGCCTGTTGTAACAACTTTTGTCGATCATCTTGGAGGAGTCAGGGATTTGGTGGTTATTACCACTGCAGAGAGAAGGGTGAAGGAGGGTTTTGAACTTATAAGGGTGGCTTTGAAAATAAAGTATCCGAAAACAAGAATTCATGAGGTTGAGCTGCCATTTGAGGACGTCACAACTGAAGATCAGAATTTCGAGTTCATGCGGATTGCTGGAAAGGTGATAAAGAGGCAGAAGGAGAAGTTTGGCTCTGACATAGTTTACCTGAACGTTGCAGGTGGGAGAAAGAATATGTGCATAACCCTCTCCATTCTGGGGCAGTTTCTGAATGTGGATGGAATATTCCACGTCGTATCGCCCGATGTAAAGGTTGTCAACGAGGCTCTTGAGAGTCTCAGAGCGGACATTGAGAGAATTTATCTCGCAAAAGATGAAGATGAGAAGATAAGAATCTACATGGAGAGGGAGAGGCACTTCAACTCTCTGCTGTTCCCCGATGATTATGAGGTTGTGCGAATTCCCACAGTACCGATTCCTCAGGATTACATAAGAAGGCTCGTGGATGTTCTCTTCAACGAGAAACTGGATACCCTCACATACTCAGAGAGGGAGATGCTTCTGCGTCATGGTCTGGTTGAGAGAGCTGGAAGCAAACTGAAGGTTACCGATTTTGGAAAGAGATTTGCGGAAGTTCTGGTGAGATAGATGATAAGAATCTTTCAGGTTGCTGGAAGGCCTGAGAATTACGATGAGAAGGAATTCGTATTGAACGGGAAATCATACAGAACAATCCTTTGCAGTGATGCCCTGAGAAAACATCTCGAAAAGGAGGGGAAAATTGCCAGGCTTACAATCCTTGTTCCAGAAAGTCTGCTGGTTGACCTAAACGAGTTCAGCGAAAAACTCAGGGAGAGAGGTATTGATGATTTCGATGCGGCAATCATCCCCTCCATTGGAAAGTTCGGGCAGATTGAGTTCAGAGGGAGTATTGAGACGATAAACACGGCAATTTTTTTACAATTAATCAAGAATAAACCTGACGAGTTTTACATTGACGTATCAACCGGGTTCAACATCTATACGGTAAGCCTTTTAGAAGTCGCTAAAAGATACATCACCTTCAGAAAACTTGAGGGGTTGCTTCAGGGTAAAGATGAAATAAGGGCCTACGCACTCTTCACGCCCCCGGTGATGAAAAACGTGGACAGATACTTTGCAGAAATACAGCCCATCGATGCGAGAGCCTTCTTCTCCTTACCGGATGCCAACATTGATAGAATTGCTTCCGGGGAGCAGAGGGACAGGCTGGCCAAGCTTAACAGGAGCGGGACAGCGATTAAGAGAAGGTTCAGGAAGATGTATGAAGAGCTCAAGCTTGCCTACAATTCCATGAGATTAAACGTTCCCCTTGCTTTTTACGAACTGCTTGACTTTTCCGACACGGTGAAAGAAGAGGAGATCACGGAGTTCATTGAGAAATTCCTTGAACCTGTTAAAACGGGGGATGCTGTGGAGAGGCTTAATGTGGACGGTGTAAATGTTGCAAACATCTTTTATGCTGTTGCTCTCCACAGAAGTTTCAAGGAGTTTGCGGATTCTCTATCAGAACCTGATGTGGATGAGATCTGGGAGAAGTTTTCCAGACTTTACAGAGTGAAAAATTTGGGGATCGGGATTAACGAGTATTTCCTGCAGAGAGATCTTGATGAAATCAGAGAGATGGGAAAAAAGCTCGGAGAGAATGAAGAAGAAATTCTGGGAAAGTTGAAGCATGGGGAGAATTTCACAGAAAGTGCCAACAGAAAAAGAAACTTCTTCGCTCACAGCGGATTTTTGTATGAGTGGACAATTTTGAGGAAGAATGAAGGAAGGATTTTACTGTGCTGGATTGGAGATGGAAAGAAGGAAATCATTAACTGGTTGCTTGAACCTGAGAGAAATTAAGCTGATCTTGAACCTATTTTGCTTAAATCTAAAAATCTTATCCTCTTCTCCACCTCTCTGGCAATAATCTCTGCCCAGTCATCCTCCATTTTAATCTTCACTCCGAGGTATTTTTCAAGAGCATTAAGAACATTTGTATTCCAGAACAAACCGTGAAGGTAAGTGCCCCAGCACATCCCGTCGTCACTGACACATCCTTCATCCTCAAACAGCAGATTTGATGTCCGTGTGAATGTAACACCTTTGTGTATCTCATAACCCCACACTTCCTGCCCGGCAATCCTGTCCAGAATTACGGCATTACCCCTAACTCTTTTCACAACCTGAACCGTCCTTTTTCTGTAGTTCTCAAATTTCGTGACAGCATCAAGCAATCCCAGCCCCTTCACCCTGATCTTCCCATGCTCCACCCCAAAATCGATCAGTTCCCTGCCCATAATCTGATAACCACCGCATATTCCTATAACCGGAATCTTCCCCGCATTTCTGACAATCTCCTCACCGAGCTTTGACCTTTTCAGCTCCATCAGATCCGCAATGGTGTCCTTGGTTCCGGGTATTATGACCACCTCACATCCATCCAGCCCGGAGTTCAGATCGAGAAAACGCGTGTATTCCTTTATAAACTCAAAATCCGTGAAGTTCGATACCCTGCTCAGCCTTACTATCCCCACCAATCCATCCTTCCCCCACTCATCGATGTTCAGAGAGTCTTCCGAGGGGAAGTTGTGGTTAAGAAAGGGGAGAACTCCGAGTACAGGAATGCCGGTAAGCTTCTCAAGCTTCACTATCCCGCTCTGCAGAATGTCCTCCCTGCCCCTCAGCCTGTTTATAATGAACCCTCTCACCATTTTTCTGACATCTTCAGGCAGAAGAGAGTAGGTGCCGAAAAGGGACGCAAAAACACCTCCTCTGTCAATATCTCCTACGATGATTATCTCTGGCCT
>CAZZLE010000325.1:0-4113 GCA_964654595.1 uncultured archaeon
TGGCATTGCTGACAGTGCAAGCAGGGCGGAATGAATATAAATAAGGCTGAAGAGATACCTCAACCAACCACCTTGAGTCGTACTGGTAGATTTTTGGCAAGGGCAAGTCTCAAGCTCTTCCCGCCCTCCTTATCTTTCCTGATCCTGATCCAGCCCTTCCTGCTAACCAGAGCCGTGAAAAGGTACTCATCACCTGCAAGCACATCTACGGTTCTGCCTTCAAGCCCTTTTGCATGGATTATGAAGTACTTTCCGCTCTCCTCAACCTTTGCCTCAACCTCCTCCTCAGCCTCCTTCGGGATAACGTCTATTGAAATCCTGAGCTCTTCCTCAATGTTCTTTATCCTCCTGCCCTTTCTGCCAATAAGAGTTGGAATTTGCCTTTCAGGAACCTTTACTATTGCTCTTCTGCCGACCATTTCAACCTCAAAATCATCAACATACTTTGAGATTCTCTCCACAAGAGCTACCTTCAAGTCCTCATCAGTCTCAATTGGCATGACAACAACCTGCTCACCGTAGGTGTAAATTTCGAACTCAAGGTTCTTCGTTTCAAAATCTCTCACCTCTATCACCGGCCTTGCCAGATCAGCGTCAGTCATTCCTGTTGGCACTTTAACTGTGAATGCAAGCTCGTAAACCTTCACAATCTTGCCCGCATCAATGAAAATGACCGTGTCAACAACCTGCGGAATCATTCCAAGCTCCACTCTTCCAATCATTCTCTGTATTGCATCAACTGCCCTCGTTGCATGCGTGACCCCAATCATCCCCACTCCTGCAAGTCGCATGTCTGCAAAAACCTGAAAGTCGGAAGTTCTCCTCAGTTCGTCGTAAATGGTGTAGTCCGGTCTCACCAGAAGAAGGATATCGGAGGTTAGGGACATGTCACCCTCAAGTGGAGCGTACTGGGTTATTTCATCTCTCACCATCAAATCTCTCGGGCTCTCCATCGTTTTGACAATGTATCCATTCTCCAGCAGGAAGTTTGCCACACTTGCTGCGAATGTTGATTTTCCAGCACCGGGCGGGCCTGCAATCAGTATTCCTCTCTGCCTTTCAACTATTCTCCGCTTTAACTCTTCACTGACACCGTACTCATCAATGGACACCTGAGCAATTGGTCTTACAGCGGTGATTTCCATCCTGTCGGAAAATGGCCTTTCTGCAATGGCTATCCTCAGCTCCCTCAGCTGAACTACCGTAGCACCTCTTCTTTCTATCTCAATGCTGCTGTCCTCATCTTGCCTTGCTGCTTCCAGAATTTCGTTTGCGATCTCACTCAGTTCCTCATAGCTCATCGGCCTTTCATCGAGCTTGACGAGCTTCAGCTCTCCAATCCTTCCCCTCTTTGCATATGGTGGCACCCCTTCTCTAAGATGCACGCTTGCCGTGTCTGGAGTGAAGAAGGACATTATCTTTGTTTCCTCGGGCCTTATTATCTCCGGTCTGACGTAAATTGTTTCTATACCTTTTGCCCTTGCCACCAAGTGCTGAACCCTGTCAGATGTAACGAGAACGGCATTAAACTCAGCTGCAACTTCTCTTATGAGGTTGTCTATTTCTCCCCCCTTTGCAAGGCGTATGTGCTCCAGTGTAGGTCTCTTTCCGGCAAAAATCACCTCAAAACCCTCTTCCTTAGCCAGCTTCATCAGCTTTTCAATCTCACCAAGCCCCTGAAAGCCGGTCATTTTCCCGAAGTTTGCCTGGGCCTCAAGTTCCGCAATTACTGCTTCCGGGATTATAATCGTTCCCCTCACTTCTCCCGACTGCACCATCCTTGTAATTCTTCCTGAAATAACCACGCTCGTATCAACAACGTACTTCATCCTCTTCCAACCTCCTGTAGAAACATGAGTAATTACCCGTATGACAGGCATTCCCCTCCTGCTCGACTAAATAGAGCAGAGAATCGCAATCGCAATCGTACCTGATTTCAACTACTCTCTGCACGTTTCCAGAACTTTCCCCCTTCTTCCACAGCTTCTTCCTGCTCCTGCTCCAGTAGTGAGCGTAACCCGTTTCAAGGGTGAGCCTGATTGCCTCTTCATTGGCGTAGGCCAGCATCAGGACCTCTTTTGTTCTCACATCCTGAGTTATGACAGGGATTAAACCCTTCTCATCGAACTTAAGTTTCATGTCTTAAATTGGCTGGATGGTTAAAAATTTATTGACAGCTGCAAGTATTCATCCGTGCCTGCCTTAAACTCTCAGACATTTCTGCATACACCTTTAAACTGGCTTTGACATCTTAACGCTACTTTTTGCTGTGAAAAATTTTATCTTTTTTGACATTAATTCAGTTTGATGCAGGAGCTGACCTTGAAAATCAGGGGAATGAGCTGTGCGATGTGTGTGAAGTCAGTAGAATCTGCAGTCGGGGCTCTCGATGGTGTTGAGGAGATCAGAGTCAACCTTGCAACAGAGTCTGCATTTTTGAAATTTGACCCGAAAAAGGTCAGCCTTGATGAAATTGTCAGGCTGATAGAGGATTTGGGGTATAAGGCCGAAATGCCTAAACCTGAAGCAGATGAGGAAGAGCACATTGCCGGAATGAAAAGGAAGCTTTACTTTGCAGCCTTATCTGGTTCTTTTTTGTTCTTAAGCAACTATTTGGGGTTTGCAGTTCCTCTGTTTGTCCAGCTTGTCGTTGCTCTGGCTGCGATGCTTTACTCTGGAAGAGAGATGTTTCTCACAGCTCTAAGATCATTGAGAAAAAGGACACTCAACATGGACGTGATGTACTCGATGGGTGTTGGCTCGGCGTTTTTTGCAAGTGTTTTTGCAACAGCCGGAGTTCTTCCTGAAAACTACAACTTCTACGAGACTTCCGTTATGCTTCTCACCTTCCTTTTGCTCGGCAGAACACTTGAAGCTATGGCGAAGAAGAAGACAGGGGAGGCTATAAGGAAGTTAATCGGACTTCAAGCCAGGACTGCAACAGTTTTGAGAGGAAATGAAGTTGAGATACCGGTTGATGAAGTAAGGGCTGGAGACACAGTCATCGTAAAACCCGGTGAAAGGGTGCCGGTGGATGGGGTGGTTGTTGAGGGTGAAGGCTACGTTGATGAGTCCATGTTCACGGGAGAACCCCTGCCAGTATTGAAAGAAGCTGGGGATGAGGTTTTTGGAGGTTCAATCTGTAAAAATGGAGTTCTGAAAATAAAAGCAACAAAGATAGGTGCAGAAACACTTCTGGCACAGATTGTCAGAACCGTTGAGGAGGCTATGAGCAGCAAACCACCCATTCAGAGACTTGCCGACAGGGTTGTTTCTTATTTCATCCCTGCAGTTGTTACAGTTGCCATAGCATCGTCCATTTACTGGTATTTTGCTGCAGGAGGTCTTATTGCGTTCACAACCCTCATTGCGGTACTGGTTGTAGCCTGTCCGTGTGCCTTCGGCCTCGCAACTCCAACAGCTTTGGCTGTTGGGATGGGCAGAGGTGCTGAACTCGGTTTGCTTGTCAAAAGCGGTGAAGCTCTGGAGGTTGCAAGGAAAGCCACAGCTGTAATTTTTGACAAGACAGGAACGCTGACTAAGGGAAAAATGGAGGTTACTGATGTGCTCTCGCTTGGAGGATCAGGAGATGAACTGCTCTCAATTGCAGCAACTGCTGAAAGAAGAAGTTCGCATCCCCTTGCTGAGGCTATTGTTGAGAGGGCTAAAATGGAGGGTGTTGAGATAGCAGAACCGGAAAGGTTTGAGGTTATTGCAGGAATGGGGGTTGTAGCTGAGGTTAATGGAAACAGAATACTTGTTGGGAGCAGAAAGCTGCTGGAGGAGAATGGGGTTAACTTTGATGGCATAGAGCAGGTTTTATTCAAATTTGAGAAGGAAGGAAAAACGGCCGTGCTTGTTGCGGAGAATGGAAAGGTGATAGGTGTCATTGCACTTGCAGATGCGATCAAGGAATCTGCAAAGGTGGCTGTAGAGGAGCTTAAAAGAATGGGCAAGAAAGTTGGAATTATTACCGGCGATAACAGAATTGTTGCGGAGGCAATCGCTGAAAGTCTCGGTGTGGATTTCGTGATTGCTGAAGTTCTGCCTCATGAAAAGGCCTTACACGTCAAAAAGCTTCAGGATGCAGGAGAAGTTGTTGTTTTCATTGGG
>CAZZLE010000326.1:0-1983 GCA_964654595.1 uncultured archaeon
CCCACCGATATCTTCACTCTTTCCCTACACGACGCTCTTCCGATCTTAAAAGCTGGACTTAATGTTATTACCGCCGAAACTCACGGGATGGCACAGAGGGGTGGGAGTGTTGATGTTCATGTAAGAATCGGTGACGTCAAAGCCCCGCTAATTCCAGAGGGCGGCGCTGATGTCATGAAAGCCCTCGACCCTGCGGGGGCGCTCCGCTATGCAAGGTTTCTGAACAGAAAACCCCTCGTAATACTCAACACAAGAAAGATGATCCCCCCCTCCGTAACGGCGGGATCCGCAACCTATCCGGATCTGGATGATATTATCGGAGAATTGAGGAAGATAACCCCAAGGATTATACCCGTAAACGCCTCTGAAATTGCTGAAAAGGCCGGTAGTGTTTTGGCAACAAATGTAGTCGTTGTTGGAATGCTTTTTGGTTATTACAGCATGCCATTCGGCATAGAGCACGTTGAAGAGACCATAAAAGAAACAATGAAGGGCGAATTGGCAGAACTCAACCTGAAAGCATTAAAAATGGGTTACAATCAGGCTATATCAGCCCGGCCCTCTGCAGTATGAGCAGATCTTCAGTTTCTATTTTCTCTCCTCTCTTGAACATCTCGTAGATTTCCTTCGCCTTTCTTATCAGCTCCTCCTTCTCCCTCTGCTCTCTGCTCTTTACCTGCTTGGACTTCAATGCCTTTATCACCTTCTCAAGGTCTTTGATGTCTTTTCTCCTCTTTACTGCCTCATTGTGACATCTGTCCGCTTCCTTCTTGCTTTCTATGAACTTCTCATGCATTTCATCGGCAAGCTTTCTTGTTTCATCTATCTCGCTGAACATTTGAGTTAGCTGCTCGTGGTACTTATCAGCCTCTTCAGCATACACCTTTAACTCATTCAGCAGCTCTCTCGCCTTCTCCTTCAGCTCCCTTATCCTTGATATCAATCTTCTGAATTCCTCGTGCTTCTCCAGCTGAGCCTTCCTTTCCTCAAGTTCCCTCCTCAGCTTGGCAATCCTCTCCACCAGAGCCCTCTCCTTTTCTATTGTAAGCACAGCTGTCTGCTGCCTGAACTCCAGCCTTCTTATTTCCTTCTCAATCTCACCCAGCGGCCTGCCACCCTTGTCAATAGTCTTCCTGAGCCTGTCCACTTCCTTGTAAAGGGCATCCACTTCCTTTAAAATCTCGTTTCTTTTTGCCCTGATCTCCTTTACCTTGTCATTCAGCTCATCTCTCTTCTCCTTCACAACCTTGGTTTCTTCAAGCATCTCTCTAATTTTCCTGTTCAGCTCGTCCCTCTTGTTCGCGTACTCCTTCGCAGCTGCGTTCAGCTCATCTCTCCTCTTGATGAAATACTGAAGCTCCTTTTCAAGCTGTTCTTTCCTTTCCTCCAACTTTTCCAGCATCATGCTCTCACAACAGCGCTTTTTTTGGAGAACTCTGAAGTCACTTAGTGGGGATGTCTTAAACTGGATTTAAATTTTTCTCTATATCTCCACAGTCTGAAGTGGGAGGGCGAGGCTGAATTGCAGTATGAATCGGGAGTGATTTTTAATTGCAATCCTTCGCCTTAACTGCTCAATTGATGGCTGGAGTTTCAACACCAAGGGTTTAACCTTAGAATCGTTAATACAACTGCAACTGCGGCAAGTTAGCTTTTCTCAACATAAAATCAATAGTTTTATTTAACATGAGAGTGATTGAAATTGTGGAGCATGAACCCAATCAAAATAACAAAACTATGGCTGAGGCTGAGATTTTGAAGATAATGTTTGAGCATAATCCGGATCCTGCAATTATCCACGACGGCGAAAAGGTTCTCTACGCCAATCCAAAGGCACTGGAGTACTTTCCCCCCGAATATCTGATGAAGGGAAAACTTTTCGAGCTTATCCATCCCGACTACAGAGCTGCTGCTGAAATGGATTTTCGAGGAGAAATGCATGAGGAGCTTTTTGTCCTTCCTGAAGGGAGAGAAGTTTGGTTC
>CAZZLE010000327.1:0-1602 GCA_964654595.1 uncultured archaeon
TGAACCGGATAAACTCTGGAAGATAGTTGAAGAGCTTAAAAAACTCGATAGTGTTAAGCCGCTGGGGCTCACCATAGGAGACCATACGCCAATGGCACTAATAATATCAAAATCTGTAAAGGAGCTCTCAGAAATACACGATAAAATAGCAGAGATGGAAGGTGTTAAAAGAGTCTGTCCCTCGATAATAACAGACATCGTAAAGTAAATTAGCATTTGATATTAATTCAGGCAATGGAAGACAGGTTCGTAAACTGCATCCTCGGTTTGGCAGTGGGGGATTCTCTCGGAATGCCTGTTGAAGGTCTCTCAATTGAGAACATCAAACAGCTTTATGGTAAGGTTACAGATTTTCTGCCCTCTCCATACGGTGATTTGAAGGCTGGAGAGTGGACTGACGATACTGAACAGATGATTGTCTTAGCTGAATCCATTCTTGAGACTGTTTACTTTAACCCGGAAAATTTTGCTGAGAGGCTGAAAAGGTGGTTTGTGGAGACAAGCAGCAGAAGGGTTGGGCCAAGCTCAACGAGAGCAATAATGAATTTAATGAAGGGAATGCACTGGAGCAGAGCAGGGATTTTCAGCGATACCTGCGGTGCGGCAATGAGAGTTGCACCAATCGGGCTTGTTTATCACTTCAGCCTGGATCTTGTTGAAAGGTATGCGGAGATATCCGCAAGGGTTACCCATACCGGAACTGCAGCGGTTGGTGGGGCTGTAGCTGTGGCAGTAGCGATATCATGCAACATTCTTGACTTCAGTGAGGAAGAAATGCTTGAGGAGGTTTTTAAAAGGGTTGAGGCACATGACAATCTTCTGTCGGAAAAAATAAATTTCGCCTATGAAATCTCGAACAGGGATGTGGATTATGCGGTTGAGAAGCTCGGGAACAGTATATCTGCACTTGATGTGGTTCCAATGGCTTTTTACTCGTACTTTTCGGGAAAGGATTTCGAAGAATCATTGATAAAGGCCGTTAACGCTGGAGGAGATGCAGATTCTATCGCAGCCATATGCGGGGCAATTAAAGGAGCAAAGGGCTTCAGCATTCCCGAAAGGTGGCTGAAAAAACTGAAAGACAGAGAATATCTTGAAGAGCTCGCAATGAAGCTATATGACCTCCACATGAGGATAGTAAAGCTTACTTAGTCAATTTTGCACTCCTCCGGACTTTTGTCTTCTCTCAGTCTCAGAAATACCGGTGCTCTGAGCTTTCCATCTTCCGTGAATTCAAGAAATTCCACCTCGCAGACATACTCTGGCCTGACCCAGTGTACGTTCCTTGATTCAATATCAAGAAGCGGTTTTTTAATTTCGATATCCCTCAGCTTCTTCGAAAACCATGTCAGGAATTCAGCGTCAAAGCCGGTTCCGACATTTCCGACATGCCTCAATTTCCCATCTTCATACACAGCAAGGACAAGGGAGCCAAAAGTTTCTGCTCTCTCTCCCTCACCCTCAATCCAGCCAACTATCACGCAATCTAAGGTGTTTCCCTTCTTTATCTTTTTCCAGAGATTGCTTCTCTTTCCCATCAGATATTTCCCATCCTTCTTCTTTGCAACGATTCCCTCAAGTCCCATTTCTACTGCTTTTCTG
>CAZZLE010000328.1:0-1757 GCA_964654595.1 uncultured archaeon
TTTTCCGCTTCCTCCATGTAGTGTGTGGTAAGGAATACCGTCATTTCATGCTCTTCCTTCATCGCCTGTATGTAACTCCATACGTGAGCCCTTGTTTGCGGATCCAAGCCAAGTGTTGGCTCGTCAAGGAAAAGCACCTCAGGGTTGTGGAGCAGAGATCTCGCTATTTCAAGCCTCCTCTGCATCCCCCCACTGAAGTATTTTACAAGCTTGTTTCGAAACTCCCAGAGCTCCACAAACCTCAAAAGCTCCTCTATTTTCTCCTTCAGCTCCCTGCCTTTTAACCCGTAAACCCCACCGTGAACGAGCATGTTCTCGTAAGCCGTGAGGTCTCTGTCTACACTCGGATCCTGAAAAACTATGCCGATTCTTTTTCTAACTTCTCCAGCATCTTTCAGAACATCGTAACCAGCAACAGTTGCCCTTCCTGAAGTGGGTTTGAGAAGAGTTGTGAGGATATGAACGGTTGTAGTCTTTCCCGCTCCATTTGGACCAAGAAAGGCGAAAATCTCGCCTTTTTTCACCTTAAAGCTAATGCCTTTTACCGCCTCAAAATCTCCAAATTTCTTTACGAGGTTTTCAACTTCGATCGCATACATTCTTTTCAAATCAGATAGCACCGATAAATATATCTGTTCCCACTGCATTCAGAGAGCACGAAAAAGATTTAAATCCTCACCATTGCAGATAGTTGAGGGCTCGTAGCTCAGCCAGGCAGAGCGACGGGCTTTTAACCCGTCGGTCGCGGGTTCAAATCCCGTCGAGCCCGTATTTAAAAATTGGGAGGATCAAAATGAAGTTCAGGTTGCAGGATCACATGCTCGTCCCGAAGCATGAAGTTTTGAGTAAGGAGGAAGCGGAAGAACTTTTAAAAATACTTGGAATTGGAAAAGAGCAGCTTCCAAAAATTAAGGCAGAAGATCCAATAGTAAAGGAGATTGGAGCAAAACCAGGGGATATTATAAGGATAATACGGAAAAGTTTAACTGCAGGCGAGAGTGTTTTTTACAGATTGGTTGTATGATGAAATGTAAAAGAGGGTGAGATTAAATGCTCGACACTCGTGTTTTGGCTAGGGCATACTTTACCCATGAAAGACTGGTGAAGCACCAGATTGACTCATTCAACAGGTTCATAGATGAGGGGTTGCAGAATGTGATTGATGAACAAGGGGTGATTGAGCTCGACATACCGAATACTTACGTTGAGCTGGGGAGAATTAAAGTCGGCACACCGATGATAAAGGAGGCGGAAGGAACAATAATGCCGCTGCTACCAGCAGATGCAAGGCTGAGGAACCTCAACTATGCTGCACCTATCTATCTTGAATGTACCGTTTATGATGAAGGGAAACCGCTTGAAACAGAATATGTGGAGATTGGAATGCTTCCCGTGATGGTAAAATCAAAAATATGCAACCTGAATCCTGATTTCATCGATAACGTGCTTGAGAGGGTAAGGAAGGTAAACAACCTCCAGAATCTCAGTTACGAGGATAAGCTCTGCATAGCCGGAGAAGATCCCTATGATCCGGGCGGGTATTTTATAATCAACGGAACAGAAAGAGCTCTCGTCACACTGGAAGATCTTTCACCAAACAAGATTCTTCTTGAGACAGAGGAGAAAGCGGCGGAGAGAGATGTTCAGGAAGAGTAGGGGATGTGGGGATAAGATAGAGCGGGCTGCAAGCAGTTTGGTTTCGGTGTGATAGAGAAAGAGAGAGAGGTACGACCGGCTGCCTGGGGGGAGTGGAGTCG
>CAZZLE010000329.1:0-7810 GCA_964654595.1 uncultured archaeon
TGTTACCGATGTTGGCCTTTTCCTGCCACTGCTCTATCAGAAGATAAAAGAGCTTGAAGCTAAAGAGTGAAGAAGAACTCCACAAATTTCTCGCAAAGCTCGTTTTGAGCTTTTATCTTTTCTCTGCTCTCTTCAATAATCCTCCATTTCTCCTCTTCGCTCAGCTTTTTCTCTCTCAAAACCCATTTTTCGATGATGTCAAAGGTAATTTCGATGTGGAACTGCACTGCAAACGCTTTACCCGCAATGAAACATTGGTTTCTCACGTCCTCTCCCTCATAGATCAATCTTGCATTCTCAGCCAAGTCGAAGGTATCGCCATGCCACTGAAAAACCTCAATTTCTTCCGGCAGAGGTGCTTCAGCCACTCTTCTTACCTTTCTCCACCCTATCTCTCTGATGAAAGGATAAACTCTTGCTCCAAGGGAAGCTGCTATCAGCTGTGCACCGAGGCATATGCCAAAAACTGGCTTATCCTTGTAATTCTGTCTAACAAGCTCCATCTCCCACTTCAAAAAAGGATGTTTTTCCGCCTCGTAAACTCCCATAGGGCCTCCAAGAATTATCAGTGCATCAAAATCCGAAATTTTTGCATTCGCATAAGCATCCACGTAGTAGAACTCCACACCTTCACGGCTGAAAATTTCTTCGATGTATCCGAGACCTTCTGCAGGATGGTTTTTGATGGCGGCTATTATCATAAATCAATAAATGCAGAATGGAAAGTAAAATTTTTGTTTTGCTTAAACAATTAAATGACCGATGCGCACAGCAATTGCAGTACTGCTCATAGCACTGATAGGACTCGCATCCTATCAAGTGGTAATGAGTCAGGTAGGCAGTCAGGCTAAATCGGTAAATCTTGTGGGCAACAAGCTGGTGCTGAAGGGATTCAGCAACCCAACTGTAAGGATTTCAGGATGCGGTGAGGAAATTGTGGTTAACGGAAGCACTGTTGAAATTCCGGTGAACTGCAACGTAAGCGTTGAGGTTTATTCGGAAGGCAGGTTAGTCTTCACCGGCAGCTTTTCTCTTAACCCTTGAAATCAGCGATGCGAAAACTGCTGCTCCAAACCCGTTATCTATGTTGACAACCGCAACACCTGAAGAGCAGCTCTGAAGCATTGCAAAAAGCGTTGTTATTCCTCCAAGATTCACTCCGTATCCAACTGATGTTGGAACAGCTATTACCGGCACATCAACGAGTCCGGCTATAACTGAAGGCAGAGCCCCCTCCATTCCTGCAACAACGATTGCGCTGTCCACATTCTCTTCTCTAATTACCCTAACGGGCTCAATGATTCTGTGCAATCCCGCAACTCCAACGTCATAAAATTTCAGAACCTCAAGACCCAAAAACTCCGCTGTCACTGCTGCTTCTTCAGCTACCGGAATGTCGGAAGTTCCTGCAGTCAGAATTGCAACCTTCCCGATTTTGGCAGCCATTGGTTTACCAACAATGGCTATTCTTCCCCTCTCGTTTATCTTTACTTCCTTGAAGCTTCTTAAGGCTTCAATCTGCTCTTCCGTTAATCTTGTAACAAGGGTTGATTCTCCCTTTTCAATGAAATGTCTGATTATCTTTACAAGATCTTCAACACTCTTTCCCTCTGCAAAAACTGCTTCCGGCTTTCCAGCCCTCTTTATTCTGTCAAAGTCAAGATTTGCAATATTTTCCAGATCATCCTTCTTCATGATACTCCTGGATTGATTTCACAACCATCTTCTTCGACTTCACAGCTTCAATTGCTCTAACAGCTGCCAGAGCTCCTGCTAACGTTGTAATGTAGGCCACTCCATAATCCACAGCCGCCCTCCTGATCATGTAGCCTTCAGTTCGCCCTCTTTTACCTGAAGGTGTGTTGATGATTAGATCAACCTGCCCGTTAACAATTGCATCCAGAATGTTTGGTCTTCCCTGGCTGATTTTGAAAACGAGCTCAGCTTCGATACCGTTCTCCACGAGATAATCTCTTGTTCCGTCTGTTGCAATTATTCTAAATCCAAGCTCCTTAAACTTTCTTGCAATGTGCAGCAGCTTCGGATTCTTGTCCTTTTCCCTGACGCTTATGAATACAGTCCCCTCTAATGGAAGCCTCATTCCCGCAGCAAGTTCAGCTTTGTAGAACGCAAGCCCGAAGTCGTAGTCTATGCCCATAACCTCTCCTGTTGACTTCATCTCCGGTCCAAGGACAGGATCAACCCCTGGAAGCTTTATGAACGGAAATACTGCCTCCTTCACTGCAACATGCTTTGGTTTCAGGTTCTCCTTAATACCAAGCTCTCTGAGTTTTTTACCCATCATTAGCTTTGCGGCTATTTTTGCCAGCGGAATTCCGGTAGCTTTGCTTACAAACGGAACAGTCCTGCTTGCTCTGGGATTTGCTTCAAGAACGTAAACCTTTCCATCCTTCACAGCATACTGAATATTTATAAGTCCAATAACATTCAGTGCAAGGGCGATTTTCCTGGTGTAGTTAACTATTGTGCTGATTGTTGCATCATCCAGCGATACTGGTGGTAAAACACAGGCAGAATCGCCGCTGTGCACCCCAGCCTCTTCTATATGCTCCATTATGCCTCCAATCACAACCTCTTCACCATCACAGAGAGCATCAACCTCCACCTCGATTGCATCCTCAAGAAATCTGTCAATGAGGATCGGCTTTTCCGGACTGACCTCCAGAGCTTCCGTGATGTACCTCTCAAGCGTTTCCTCGTCGTAAATTATTTCCATCGCCCTTCCGCCGAGGACATAGCTCGGCCTTACAAGAACCGGGAATCCAATTTTTCTGGCAATCTCCTTTGCTTCCTCAACACTGTAGGCTATGCCGTTTTCAGGCTGCGGAATATTTAGCTTCTTCAGCAGAGCCGCAAACCTCTCCCTGTCTTCTGCAATATCAATGGAGTCAACCGACGTTCCCAAGATTTTTGCTCCGCTCTTCTCAAGCTCCCTTGCGATGTTTAGAGGAGTTTGGCCACCAAACTGCACTATTACTCCCTCAGGCTGCTCATTTTCGTAGATATTCATCACATCCTCATGCGTTATAGGCTCAAAGTAAAGTCTGTCGGAAGTGTCGTAGTCAGTTGAAACCGTCTCCGGATTGCAGTTTACCATAATTGTCTCATATCCCTCATCCTTCAAACTGAATACCGCATGAACACAGCAGTAGTCGAACTCTATACCCTGTCCTATTCTGTTCGGCCCGGCACCGAGAATCATCACTTTTTTCCTGTCGCTCCTTAAAGCTTCGTTCTCATCCTCGTAGGTTGAGTAGTAGTAAGGCGTTTTTGCCTCAAATTCAGCCGCACAGGTGTCTACCATCTTGTAAACAGCCATCACACCTTTCTCCTTCCTCACCTTCCTGACTTCCCTTTCCGTTGTTTTGAAAATTGTGGCAAGCTGCCTGTCTGAGTATCCGAGTTCCTTGGCCTTCTTCAGTATATCCTTCGGAACCTCGCTGATTTTCATCCTTTTTGCAATCTGCTTCAGCTTTTTCTCAAACTCCACGAGGTTCCTTATCTTGTCTATAAACCACGGGTCAATCTTTGTCAGCTCGTAGATCTCCTCCACGCTCATACCCTTCTGCAAAGCATAGCGGATGTAAAAGACTCTGTTTGCATTTGGATATCTCAATCCGTTCCTAATTTCATCCATCGTAACTTCTCTGTCCTTTCCATCACATCCCAGACCGTACCTTCCAATCTCCAGACTTCTTATTGCCTTCTGCAGTGCCTCTTCGAAGGTTCTGCCAATGGCCATAACCTCTCCCACGCTCTTCATCTGACTGCCGAGAACTGGATCAGCGGTAGGGAACTTGTCGAACGCAAACCTCGGGATTTTAACCACAACGTAATCAATTGTCGGTTCAAAGCTTGCAGGGGTTTCCTTTGTTATGTCGTTTGGTATTTCATCGAGCGTGTAACCAACAGCCAGCTTTGCGGCTATCTTTGCTATTGGAAAGCCAGTTGCTTTTGATGCTAATGCTGAAGACCTGCTGACCCTCGGATTCATCTCGATCGCAACTACCCTGCCGTTTTCTGGATTAACAGCAAACTGGATGTTGCTACCCCCTGTCTCAACTCCAATCTCTCTTATTATCTTTATCGCGGCATCTCTCAGATACTGATATTCAGCATCAGTCAAAGTCTGGGCCGGAGCGACTGTTATGCTGTCTCCTGTATGGACGCCCATCGGGTCGAAGTTCTCGATCGAGCAGATTATCACTACATTGTCCGCAAGGTCTCTCATGACTTCAAGCTCGAATTCCTTCCAGCCCAGCACTCCTTCTTCGATCAGAACCTGATTTATTAATGACATCTTAAGACCTCTCGATGCGATCTCCTTGAGCTCCTCTCTGTTGTATGCAATTCCACCTCCGGTACCTCCAAGGGTGAATGCAGGTCTGACGACAACAGGATAGCCAATCTCATCGGCAATAGCCAATGCTTCAGCCACATCGCTGGCAACATCGCTCCTTGGCACATCCAGACCAATTTTTCTCATTGACTCTTTGAAAAGCTCTCTGTCCTCAGCTTTCTTTATTGCCTCAAACTTGGCTCCGATCAGTTCAACACCGTAATTCTCCAGAACTCCCATTTCAGTGAGCTGGACAGCCAAATTGAGGGCTGTTTGACCGCCAAGAGTTGGAAGAAGAGCATCGGGGGTTTCTCTTTCAATTATTTTTGCCACGATTTCTGCATCAAGCGGTTCGATGTAAACTCTGTCCGCCATCTCCGGATCAGTCATGATTGTTGCGGGGTTGGAGTTGACGAGCACAACCTCATAGCCTTCCTCTCTCAACGCCTTGCATGCCTGACTTCCTGAGTAATCAAATTCAGCAGCCTGACCTATAACAATCGGCCCGCTCCCTATGACCATGATTTTCTTAATATCCTCCCTTTTTGGCATTAAACATCACCTGTACTGTCTGAGCATCTCAACATACCTGTCGAAGAAGAAGTAGGTGTCATGCGGTCCCGGCCCGGCTTCGGGATGGTACTGCACAGTTATGAGTGGAAATTCCCGGTGAACCATTCCCTCAACCGTGTGATCGTTCAGGTTGATCTGGGTAACCTCGAACTCCTTTGGGAGAGTTTTTGTATCGACAGAAAAGTTGTGGTTCTGGCTGGATATGAAAACTCTTCCTGTCTCGAAATCCTTAACAGGCTGATTGCTGCCATGGTGTCCGAATTTCAGTTTGAAAGTTTTTGCTCCGAGAGCTAAGGCTGTTAGCTGGTGACCAAGGCAGATTCCCGCCATTGGTATCTGGCCTGCGAGTTTTCTTATTGTCTCAATCGTCGGCTTAACTCTCGCAGGGTCTCCGGGGCCGTTTGATATGAACACACCGTCGGGATTCATCTCCTTAATTTTCTCAGCTGGGAAATCGTAGGGGACGACGGTAAGATTCACGCCTCTCTTCAAAAGCTGCCTTGCTATGCTCATCTTAACTCCACAGTCAACCAGAACCACCTCGAGATCACCATCAGATTCAAACCTCTTTACCTCCTTCACGCAGACCTTGTCCACGAGATCAATATCGCTTATGAATGGTTGCTCCACAGCCTTTTTCACAAGTTCATCCTTCTCCACATCCCCGATGCCTATCGCCGCCTTCATCGAGCCGTAAATTCTTATCTTTTTAGTCAGCATTCTCGTGTCAACACCTTCAATTCCGGGAACATCGTATGATTTAAGGAGATCATCAACACTCATCTCGCTTCTCCAGTTGCTCGGCTTTTTGCAGAGTTCTTTAACAACAAATCCTTCAACCTTAACCCCATCACTCTCGAAGTCCTCCCTGTTCACACCATAGTTTCCAATGAGGGGATACGTCATCATTAGAATCTGCCCCTTGTAGCTTGGATCAGTCAGGGCTTCTACGTAGCCCGTCATGGAGGTGCAGAAGACTATCTCACCCGTAGCTTCCCTCTCCGCACCAAACGCCTTTCCCTCAAGGTATGTCCCATCTTCAAGAGCTAATGCTGCCTTCATTCGAGCACCTCTTTGAGATTGGAAACAACCTCCTTAAGCTTGGGAACATCGAAAAACCTCTTGCCAGTAACTTCATTGCAAAAGGCTTTGTAAAGGTTTGAGATACCTTTTCTAACCTCTTCAGGCAGAGACGGGGGTTTGCCAACCTCATTTCTCCAGCCTGCCTTCCCTTTAAGTTCTTTAAGTCTCTCATACCATTCTGTTTTTCGGTAGTACTTCCTCAAAAGCTCCTTGCTGACCTCAAATCCCCCCATGCTGAACCTGCACTCGTCAGGTGTGCCAACAGCATCAATAACCATCAGGTTTCTTTCATCATCCAGTGCAACCTCTATCTTCCCATCCTCGTTTGTTAAACCAGCTCTCGCAACTTCTCTCGTTATAATCTCGTCAACCTTAATTGCAATCTCTTTGAGAGTCTCGAATTCGTCTTCAGTCAATCCGGAAATCTCCCTCGCCTCTGCATGGCTGAGATATCGATCAACATCCTCAAGCTTTGTGCTGAAGTCGATGATGGGCTTTTCAAGTCTCATTCCGGCTTCAATCTTGCTGAGTCCAAAATCTTCAGGCCTGATTTCTCCCTTCTCAATTCTTCTCAGAAGAGAGGAACCTTCAGGAATGCTGTTTCGGTAGATTATTTCAAGGGGTATGAGAAAGTTCCCCTTTAAAGTTTTAAAGATGGAATAGCCACAATCAGGCCTTACAACCCTTACAAGCCTGATCTCCATCTCGTTAACCGCAACGCTAACTTCATCAAATCTCTTTACTTTTCCATCCTCAACCAGACCGATGTAGTGTGTTCTTAACCCCTCTTCCTCAAGCTTCTCGAAGAAGTAGGCTGAGACCATGCAGAGGGCACTTCCCTTACCCTCAATCTTATCTGGCATCTCTCCGTAGTCGAAAACGGAGTATCTGTCAGAAAAAACGAATCTTCCGAGTCCAGGCTTCTCGTCAGGCTGCCTGAGAATTAATAAATCCTTAACACTTCCCATCAAATCACCCCATCTCCTCATCCGCTTTATAAATTTCTTCCCTCTTTTTCTCCTGGAACTGGATCACTTTCTCCCTCACCATTTCACTCTTCATTGCGAAGATCTTGGCAACTGCCAGTGCTGTGTTCTCGGCTTCAAGAACAAGCATGGGGGCAACTCCAGAGGGCATCCTGATGCTTGAGAATATATCAGCTCCACCAAAACTGTCGCTGTAAGGTGGGGATGCTATTACCGGTTTGTGAGTGTTTGCATCCACAAAACCGCTGAGCGCATTACTTCTCCCTGCCACGGTTACAAAAACAACATCTTCCTTCTCGTACTCTCTTATAATTTCGAGAACCTTTTCAGGTGTTTTGTGTGCTGAAGCCACCCTTAAAACACACTCTATCCCAAACTGCCTGATTTTTTCAGCTATCTTCATGCAGTAATCCAGATCAGATTTTGAGCCCATTATTATTACAGCCTTCATATTTTCACCTCTTCGATATTGCCTCGACAACCTTGTCATAGGCTTCAAGCAAGTCCCTAATCTCGGGGATTGTAACACGATATAACTTTCTCGGTGGGTCTACCTTTACATCAACCAGTCCCAGGTCGTAAAGCAGCTTGAGATGCCTGGAAGCACTGTATTTTCCAATTCCAAGCTTTTCGGAGATCTCCGTCACACTTAACTCACCCGAATCCACTATCGTCTTCAGAATTCTCCTCCTTATCCTCGCTCTCAGCGCTCTTGCAAGCTTTTCATCCGGCATTGTTCAGTTGCGCAATAGGGCAACATTTAAATTTTTTGGAAATTAGAAGATGGTTTTAACGTCTTGAAAAAGGG
>CAZZLE010000330.1:0-1836 GCA_964654595.1 uncultured archaeon
AGATCTTCATTAACATCACCTCTAAGAAACTGTTTTTTACTTTTCCCCCTGTTCTTCGAAATAAAAAATTTCCTTATAAGTAGTCTCTTGAAGTCTCTATTGCCCTTGCCACAATATTAACGGCACTTTCAACGTCCTTCATGTCAACAACCTCTACCGGGCTGTGAATGTATCTTGCAGGCACGCTAACAACTCCTGCCGGTATTCCGGCTTTTGTGAGGTTAATCGCAGTTGCATCGGTGGTTCCACCTTCTGCCACCTCAAGCTGGTATGGAATGCCATACTTCTCGGCAGTTTCCGTAAGCCAGCGCAAAATCTTTGGCGATGCTATTAACCCTCTTCCGGAAGCATCAACGACAGTTATTGCAGCACCCTTGCCGAGTTTAACGTCCATGTGCGCCGACTCACTGCCCGGAAAGTCTGCAGCTACGCAGGTGTCAACGGCTATAGCTGCTGTTGGTTCGAGAGCAAAGGCTGACGTTTTAGCCCCCTTCAACCCAACCTCCTCCTGAACGGTTGCAACTGCGTGAACTGTAACATCAGCACTGGCTCTCTTTACTGCTTCAATCATCACGGCCACACCAACCCTGTTGTCAAAAGCCTTGCCCGTAATTCTTCCATTTGAAAGCTCAGCAACCTCCCTGTCAATGGCCACCGGAGTTCCAATGTTTATTCCAAGTTCAAGAACCTCTTCCTTGCTGCTTGCTCCTACATCAACAAACACGTCCTTGATCTCAACACCCTTCTTTCTCTCCTCTTCTTTCATCAGGTGAGGGGGTTTGCAGCCGATAACACCGTAAACCTTCTTTTTTCCGTAAAGTACAACTCTCTGGGCAAGTGCAATCTGTGAAAACCAGCCCCCGATTGGGGCAATCCTGATGAAGCCCTTATCGTCGATGTACTTCACAACAAACCCTATCTCGTCCATGTGGGCTGCGACCATTATTTCCGGCTTTCTCCCGTTCTTCGTGCAAATCAGATTTCCCATGCTGTCAATCTTTATCTCATCTGCCCAGTCTTCAAGCTCGGATCTGATGATCTCTCTGATCTCATCCTCATAACCGCTAACACCATGAGCGTTGCTTAACCTGGCTATGAGTTCTTTCAAAATACCACCTCATTCAAGAACTGCATGTCTCGCCTCCAAATCTTTTTCGGTAAGGTGCTTCTGCATCATGATTTCCGCAACAAGAGCATCGAGGAATATCATGGCGGTGAGCTCGAACAACGTTCCGAGAGGGGCAAGCTGGGAAAGAACCTCATCCCTTTCCTGTTTCATCTTTCCCTTAACAAGCACCACGACATCTGCCATCTTTGCAAGGCTTGAATCTTTTTTTCCAGTCACAGCTACAAGCTTGGAACCTATATCTTTTGCTTTTTTGCTTATGTTAACAACAGACGACGTCTCTCCGCTGCCTGATATTGCTACCAGCAAGTCCTTTTCGGTTATTCTTGGAGTTACAGTCTCACCCACAACGTAAACTGTGTAGCCGAGATGCATCAGTCTCATTGCAAATGCCTTGGCGATGTAACCGCTCCTGCCTGCTCCGATAACAAATATCGATCCTGCAGAATCAATAAGATTTATCATTTCCCTGACAGCTTCGAGGTCTATGTAATTTCTAAGGTTCTTTATATGTTCAGCGATAATTTCCAGAAACCTGAGCATTGTTTCTCCCGTCATAGGTTTCTTCCTCTCTGTAGGTTTCTTTTACTCTGTTATTTAACACTAACCATTATACCACAACCATGTTGACCACAACCTCGGCAATGTCAGCTGAGTAGCCGGCAATTCTGGAAAGACTGTCTACTATTGATTTCAAATACAGAGCTTCC